>DATLXY010000414.1:0-2485 GCA_035575335.1 Nitrososphaera sp.
CTATACTTCACTCTCTATGGCTGTTCTGCATCTCTGTTGCTTTTTTCAATTACATGTGTTGTAAATACATAGACAGCAGAAATCCATGAAAGAATCGCCATATATACCTCCACAGAAAAAATTTTTTGATCTACTGTTAAGCGGTGGGAGTAGTCAATCATATCTTCGTACGCTATTAAGAACGAAAAACTGATCAGGCTTGCAAATGGTCAACTCTAGGCAATAGGCCTTGTACTTGGCTGATACGACAATAAGAAGGAGATTTTTATGCCAAATTAAAAAGTACGGGACAGGTAAATTTGCATTTTACTGTGGCGACCTCTTGAAAGCAGGAGTCGTGATTCTCGTAGACCCGTCTACAAGTTCTCAGAGATATGCAGAAGAGACGATGTTTAGCAAGAAGAAGGGTAGGAGAAAGAGAAACCCCACATCGTTTACGGGTGGGATGATTTGCTTCCCATTATGACGACTTGACATCGTTTATCAAAAATCCCAGATTGTTTTGGCAAAAGCATGCAGAAAGATGAGAAGATGCGGGGACGATTGCAGACGAAGGCTATACCTTTGTGGTATTTGCGAGATCGAATATCAAGAACATGGTCAAAAACCACTATCTGGCACAAGCAATAATGGATGATACCGCTTGGGGAAAGCTGTGCCATTACTCTGCCTACAATGTAGAAGGGCGCAGCGGACTCCTGATCGTTATCGATCCACGCGATACATCGCAGAACGCTCCTGATGCAGGATGGACGCAAAAGAAAAGCTTGACGTATCAGTACATATCTTTGAGTGTCGCGGCTGCGGACTGGTCATCATTGACCGTGACCTGAACGCAGCAAAGACATCGAAAAATTGGGTCTGGAACAGGCCCGTGCTGAGAAGCAGCTCTATTTGTCCGACATCGACAACGGACGAACAGTGATAAGCAAGTTTGCTTCAAGCCCGCGAATTTATTCGTTGGCAGTTCCACATCATATAATGCACGCTACAAGCCACTTTCCTACAAGAAGCGCGAGGTGAACTGTCAGACGTGTCACATGAATTTGAACGGGAAGGCTCCAGTTGCTATTTACAGCCTAACCGCTGATTTTCTGCCAAGTTTATGCAATTCGTTGTAAATTAATCTTACTTGACATTCTTAATATAGATTTAGCAGCAATCTTGGCTAAATGACTAAACGCGTGACTACACCGGGGAAGATCCGTACAAGACGAGGAATTATAGGAGTGGAGTCAGCCATAGTTTTGATCGCGTTTGTGATCGTGGCAGCTGCGCTCGCATTCGTCGTCTTGAACATGGGTTTTTCCACAACACAAAAGGCAAAAACAACCATAACATCAGGTCTGGGTGAAGCAAGCAGTAGCATGGAGATAGCGGGGGTGGTGACGGGACAAGGTCACGTCTCAGCTAACAGGCTCAACGTAACTGCAATTCCTGTCAAACTCGCATCTGGCGGTTCGTCAATCAACCTAGAGGAGGAAAATGTGGCAATAAGGTACTTCAGCAAAAACATAACAATGGACAACATCTATAACGGAACGCTGAGCGATAAAGCATACGGTTCCTTGGCAGAGGCATTGAATGCAGCTGTTACTAATGGCATCTTAGAAAAAGATCCAAGCGACGGTAACGGCGGACCCAGTAGAACAGTCGCAATAGTATACTGGACAACCAACAAAAATAACAACGATATACTCGACAATGGTGAAAACGCAGTAATCGCGATAGTATTTGCAGATAACGACAGGCCAACATCACTTGAAACGATCAATACAGAAGTGGTTGTTCCGCAGGGTGCTGTGCTGTCTGTAACAAGACAAATTCCTTCGATAACCACCAACGTAGTCGACCTTGGTTAGATAGGAATGACGTTAACACCGGCCATTCCCTCCATTATTTTTAAGATTAACAAGATATCTGAAAAGGTACGCTTGCTATTCATTGGGACTGCTGTGTCCTCTTATGGTTTAATATTATACCAAATAAGCCCGGATCATTTTTTGGTGCCTACCCTAATCTATTACTTTGTGATTCCTGCCGCGGTGTCTGTAATAGTCGGCCTGATCCTGCCCAGAATATTCCATGACGCGGCAGACAGTATTCGTGTTAAAGAACCGGCGGCGTCTGAAAGGACAACGAATTCGGGTTTACTCGAGATAAGTAGCTTTGATGGTGTGGACGAATCCTACTTCCGGCAAGATACAGTAGGTGTTACCTCCTTGGCGGAAAAAAAGAAAGAGCCTATAGGTCCAGTTGCTATAAATCCAAATCCTCTAATTACAAACTCTGATCGTAATCCGGATCAATCTCAAAATTCCTTGGCGGGCAATAATGAACAAGCATCGCACATAGGCATAGACCAACTGGAGAAAAGAATAGATGAAAAAATTAAGAATGTGACTGATGATGTCGCGTCGATAAGAAACGATCTGAATGCCCTACAAGAAAATGTTCAGAGCCTGTCTTCCCTTTTTGAGAGCAG
>DATLXY010000415.1:0-4635 GCA_035575335.1 Nitrososphaera sp.
CTATACTTCACTCTCTATGGCTGTTCTGCATCTCTGTTGCTTTTTTCAATTACATGTGTTGTAAATACATAGACAGCAGAAATCCATGAAAGAATCGCCATATATACCTCCACAGAAAAAATTTTTTGATCTACTGTTAAGACGCGGGCTTCTTACTGCTTCCTCGACCCCTGTACGATCTCTACAGGCGTAACTTCCCGCAGTCCCTGCGCTACTAGTAATAGTAGCAACACCAGCGATTCCAATCCTCGCTGGAGGATGTTAAGAAATGCGTTGTAGTTTTTATCTAGTATCACTCTGCATTCTGTATAGACATGAATACGTACAGCCAATGACTTTGGTGCAGTATGCCCGCACCTTGAGCAATCAACCGATGAATATGCAGGATCTATTTCAACAACGCAGTTGGCCTTGTACTGCATATTATTTTTAAAAGTAGACCAGCTTGCGTCTAGGATTTTGCGCGCAAGCATGTGGTTCTTTGTGAGGTTAGTAGCTACTTTCAGGCGTTCCAGGAATATCGGGTCGTAGTGGCTGCTGTAGTATGATGACAGCTTGCGCAGAAAGTCCTTTCCCTTGTTATGAATACGTTCGTACAATCTGGCTAACATGTACTTTGCTTTTCTGTGATTGTTGCTGCCCTGCCTTCTTGATACTCTTCTGTGAGCTTTTTTCAATGGCCTTAACATTTTTCTTTGTCAGGAAGGCTCTGTTAACTTGCCTCAATCCCTGGCAAGAAATGACGTGAACCGTATCCTGTCTGCCCCCATATGCGACTATGGCAAGAAGAGCTTCAGCCAGTTCCACACGTGCTGCCTGTCGCAACCCACCTTTTTTCTACATGGGAAATAGTCGTCGAAACATTCCGTCCTGTCCTTTACCTGCAGGATAAACCACTACATCAAATTCTTCTCCAGTTCTATACGGTAGACGTAATGGTGCAAGCGCAACCATCTCTAAGCCTCGTTGTACAAGGCAAGGTTACTCACTACTTGTGAGTAATGATTATATTTTGGATCGAATCATCCATTCGCAGGTGATGCTATATGACGACAACCAAGTATTTCAATAAAGGCGTAATGGCGCTGGATGCGCCTCACATAGGATGGGTGGTAAGAGAAACCAATGACAAGATAGTAGTGTTCGGCGAGGGTGATGATAGATTTGATATCCCAAAAGACAAGATTAGATTTGCTAGTAGAAATGTTCTGATAGACTTGCCGTTTTATGAAATTGTGAGACAGTACAAAGTCAGCAGAGACGAACCCTTGCCAACTGACATGACACCGTTGCCGCCTTGGCCTAAGGAATGGCCGCAAGACGTCGACCTCGCTACATATGAAGGAAGGTATCCAAACTCACTATTCAACAAGGGCGTCAGGACTCAGGACGAAGAACATGTCGGCCATATAATGAAGGAGACTGACGACAAGATCGTCATTTGGGGACATTATGACTGGAGGTTTGACGTGCCCAAGTCAAAGATAATTGCAGTAGGCCGGAATGTCATCTTGGGGATGGACTATCCCGAGGTATTCCAATACAGAGTAGATAGAAACGCCCCTCTCCCTACAGGAGAATCTGTAGAGAAGCTGGCAGATGAAGAAGAGATAAGAAAGCAGCAAGTCAATAGTATCAACACGTCAGAATCCCAGTAAAATGACAATCGACCATGACCTTACAGCAACAGACAATTGCAACCGCCGGATTAGACGAATACGTTATATCAGAGCCTGATTTTTATCTGTTTGCCGGGAACATATTGGGGGGGCAGCCAAAGTAATGAAGGACAGAGACGTCTCCAGCAGCGTTGTCACAAGAGATGAGAAGAGATTCAATAGCGTAGATATTCGCACTTCATCTACCCGTCGTTGAACTCATCCGGAAACTAGTTTATACACCGGTCTATTCCATCTTAGTACCCAGCTTTCAGCTACAACTTTCAGTCACATCGTCATGCAGTTCCGTGAGCTGGCTGGCTGCCAGACAGACATGGAACCTGATCAAGCAGTCCCTGCCGCCACCAGCCCATACCGGTAAGGCTTCGCATGTTTGACAAGGAAACGTACAGCCGCCGCATCAGGAGTGCCTTCGAGAGGTTCTTTAGCTCGCTGAAGAGTTTCAGAAGGATTCAGACAAGCTACGACAGGCCGGCATCCACGTATCGTGGTTTCCTGCAGCCTGGATGCATTATAATATTGATGAGGATAGGTTCTAGATGAGTTCACGATGTCCGCCGCCATCCCGTTCTCAGCCACAGGAAGCCGGTGGATATTCTTGGAAACAATGAGGCGAAGGACATTCTTGAGCGAGGTATTGGGATTTATCGTAATCAGGGGGGAGCGTTCATCGACTCCCGCCCGAAAGATGGCTTCCGCGATGGGTCTTCCGCAATGTTCTTTACGACATCTCTTCGTAATAATGCCCACTGGAACTTTGGATTACTTGTTGCCGGACACCAGGAAATGCTTCCAATGTTGTTGGTTTGCATGGCCTGACATGCCTGTTGCAGCGACTTATTTTCAGCAATTGTCTTGACATCTCTTTACCATGATATTCTATCAAGACTCATGAGGCAGGTAACCTGTGGATATATGTAATCGGTGTTTCTAATGCAACATACTGCAATCGTATTTTATGGCCTTCAGGGGTGCAACCGCAGCGCAAAGTTTCACTTCTTGTCATCGGACACCATCCGGAATCAGTAAAAGACGATCGAAAAATGCAATACTAGACACCTAGTAATAGAAAAGTCAGCAAATGGTATCCGCAACAAGATCTGTGTCTTCCATTGACGAGTGAGGGTGCAGTTTAGAGGAATCTTGGACCTGAAGTCATTCTTATTCGCACATTCATGCAATAAAGAATATGGTTGTAGAGGATAGCGATAATGCTTGTCCAAAACACGAGCAAAATCGTGAAAAGGTTTCTATGCGGGCGAAGGAGGCGGTCGATGCCATCAGGGAGTTGATAAGGTTTGCCAGCACAGAGGTTGAGGAAAGGATCGCAATGCAGGACAAGAGATCGACAGCATCGCTAGAGAAACAGAACCGATGTTGGATAGAATAGACGTCATTGCCAAGAAGAATCAGAAAAAGCTCCTCACCGAATACAGGAATTTTCTGCAACGAAACCTAGAAGCAGTGGATCAAAGGCTCAAAGAGCTTGAATAACCATCAGAATAACTAACGCAAATTAGACGAAATTATTTTTCAGTCGAATTTTTCGCTAAACCCGCCGCACCAAAAGTAAATGAGCATGTCCTTCCATCCTTTATCCGGTCATGGAACTGCAAAACATTTCAATACAACCTCCAGAAGAGACACAGTTGATCCTGGCGCAGAGCCATTTCATAAAGACTGTTGAAGACGTGTATGAATGCATGGTGAACTGCGTTCCTGGTATCAAGTTCGGTATATCGTTTTGCGAAGCTAGCGGCCCCTGTTTGATAAGATATCAGGGCAACGATGACACTCTGGAAAAGCTTGCAGCAGAGTATGCAGACAAGATCGGGGCAGGGCACAGTCTGGTTCTTCTGATGAAGAACGCGTATCCCATAAACGTCCTGCCAAGACTAAAAGATGTCCCGGAGATTGTAAGCATCTATTGTGCAACAGCCAATCCAGTTGAAGTAATTATCGCGGAGACCAAGCAAGGGAGGGCAATACTCGGAGTGGTGGATGGATATGCACCGAAGGGAATTGAGGACGATAAGGGACAGGAAGAGAGAAAGAATTTCCTAAGAAAGATCGGATATAAAGTGTAGGGCACCATCTTGAGGAAGCAAAAAAGAGCGTGAATGGATTATGAAGTGCGCTTATGAAAAGGGAAGAGACGACCCAGATTCCATCTACGCAGTTTTTCGTATCCAGTTGTACATCTTGCCCGCCCGTGCTCGCAGAATATCAGATGACACACTTTTCCAAAGTCATCGGGTTAATTTCTAAACAGCTCGTTGAAGCACCCCAGAATAGTGACCAACCGTCATCCCGTTCAAACAGAATTGCTTATTGCATGATTTTTTTGTTGAATAATATCCCTGATGATGATCTTGTCTGGTCTGTGACAGTCGTGCTATTTTTCGCTGTTAGTTTTTCTCGGAACAAATTCAGTGTCTTGTTGCAGGCTCTCTTGGCAAACTCGAAATTACGGTCTGAATTCTTCTGGCATAGGTCACTTAAGAAGCAGCAGTTTTCACCATATCATTGAGAGCGTCCCTCTTGTCTTGCGGAGCACGTAGAACCGACTTTCTCTACGCCATCTTCTAAAGAGCTGTACCAGTATTTCCAGTGCTAGGCACCACCGCGATCACACATGCAGTCATGGCTTCCACTATCGAGATCCCAAATGGCTCTGGCTCGAGGGCGAAAGTACACTTTCGCTCTTCTCACAATACACCTAAGTTTGTCTGATGAAATATGAAAACCATCAATTATACATAATCGGAAATTTCATAACCGCCGACCGTTTGTTCGATTTTGTTGTAATAGTCACAGTATTCAGGTATCAGGGTCGCCTCTATTATCATGCCTTTTGTAATCTTTTTCCATCTCAGGTACTTTTTTTGGAGGCACCGCCCATCCACACACCCCACCCCTTCTCCTCCTCCTCGTCTGATGCGGCGTTTGTCTATGT
>DATLXY010000416.1:0-7495 GCA_035575335.1 Nitrososphaera sp.
CTCTCTATTATTTTCCTGCCGCGCTTCAGCTTCATCGTGAACTCGAAGCCGCTTGTCATCTTGTCATAGATCTTTACCAGCGCACCCGTACCTGTGACCTCAAGGGTATTGATGATTTTCTCCTCCTGCTCGCTTAAGGAATACTTGGCCACCAGGCGCTTGTGTCGAAGGTACTCTCTGTACACTTGCGGGGCGGTCTCGATCAGCCTGTTTGCATTTGCTTCGTCAAGCTGCTTCTTGAACCAAAGGTCAAAGAAAAGCATCCTATTTCCAATGTCGGATGCCAATTTTTCAATCCTGATAACAAGAGCTGACGCCTCGTTCGAAGAGGTGTCCGCGTAGTAGCGCAAGTGCGCATAACCGCTAGCTACCGCGAGCTTTTCAGAGATTTCCTCGATTTTGTGTAGAAGTCCCTCAAACTCGGATGCAGTAATTGCGGGGCGGAGGATTTTCCTGTTCTTTTCAAACTGTGCAACCTCTGATTCAATAGACTTCAAGAGCTGTGAAAATTCGTCACCGAAAGGATCCTTCACGAGGTCTGAGAGGTCCCATCGTCCAACCTTCAAAGCGGCAAAGGTAGTTGTGGCAGCCATATAGAGATACAGCCACGTACGCCTTAACCGTCACATATGTATCTTGTTGAGCGGCGACTCAAAAATCGCGGCCAGAAACAGCTATATTGCGTGGCCTCGCCGGCGGCTCGATTGTATTCCTACTCATGGAGCAGGTTTGGCCGGGACGCAGAATGCGTGGTCGCGCTCTGCCTGGAGGCTGCAGGCTGGGATGTCCGGATGTCCCCTGCGAGCAGGGGACCTGCTGACATCATCGCTACATGTAATGGTCACAAGTGGTTCATACAGGTAAAATCAAGCCTGGGGATCCCGCGCCTGAAGGGTTTCGAGGTAAAGAGGCTGAAAGAACTGGCCCAAAGAAAAGGCGGCCTGCCAGTCGTGTCGACGTTCCAGCCGTTTCTGTCTACCTTTACAAGTGACAAATACTCGGTATTGTTTTACGAGCTTTATAGCTGGCGCGTTATAGACCCCGTAGGATTTCTAGAGCGTGGAGATGGTGGCGTTTTGCAATCCAAGATTCACTTCAGCGATAGGGTATAGTTGTTGATCCGCCGCCATCCTTCTCACAAAGTCATATCACCATCATCATGTTAAACGAATGCCAATTTTTCCTCGCTGGGTCGGGAGGATCCTTACAACGGTAGAGTATTCTGCAGCGTCTATCTTGGTATAAATGAGTTGACACAGCGTACAGAGAATACTAACACTGAACTTAAATATGTGAGCCGATCTATAACACCATCGCTCGCAATTTTGCGAGCTTCAGCATGGGATAATGGTGTAGGCGAGCAATATGCGCGCACCTAGCCAAAATTTGGCCCTAGGTGGCGTCGCATGATAATGCCTGTCTTTTCCGTGCTGTTATTATAGTTCTGCTCCATTATCACGCCTTCCTGTATCGGATATTACCTTCACTACTGTTACTGTCCGCAGGCTTTACCTTGATCACTATCGTGTTTGCTGCCCTGCTGAATATCCTCTGCCTCTTGTCGTTTGTGAATATCCAACCAAGGATCACATCAATCGGCAGAAGGAATGCCTTGCCAAAACTCTCTATGGCCGCGTTCCTCACATCGACCTTGTTTCCCGCCAAGTCCGTTGTCTTTATCCTGAGCGCCATCTTGCCGAGTGATTGGCCGGTAGTAGTTTCAAAGTATATCCAGTATCCAAAGAAGACAAGGCTGGTGGCTGCCCATCCCAGTGGCCCTTGCCCTCTGTCAAACCATCTCTCCGGCGCACCGGTGATCCAGAAGGGAAAGGCAATTGCCGCAAATATCGCCCATAGCACAGTGTTTACTATGATAAAATCTATCAACCATGCTAGAAAGCGCTCCCCCCAGCTGGCAAGAAGAATTTCGGTAGGGGCTTGTAGGGTTGAGTTTGGAGTCTCACTCATCTCATTGACATAAATTATTTGTACCTTCTGCCATATAAGTTTCAGACACAGGGAGTGGCTTCCATTACTCTGCATGGCTGCCAGAGCTGCCTCCATTGATCTTTCTCGGAATTACCTTGGCCGAGCATGAGCAATCACATTAACGTGACCGCGAGTGAATTCCGGATGCTTCACAATAGTAGTTGCAGCATGCAGTCCTGCCTTCGACCGCTGCCATCCTCCTGACCGTGTGCGTCACTGGTAGCTGTCATCCTCTTCCGAGTCCACGAAAATCGAATATGAAGTCGCGTCAAATATTTCATCGCCATCCCTTACCATCGTAAAGAGCGTGTAAACGCCGTCTTCATCGACCGCCTCAGCAAGATCGAACGTAATATCTACAGAATTTCCATCTCCATCCTCCCATGTGTCGGCCTCCACGAGCGAATACTGGTCTGTCCGCGTCTCATAATAGTAACCTGCGGGCAGCGGACTGACCACTATGGCCACGAGGTCACCTGTAGAATATGATAATCTCTGCTTGTTCTGTTCGTAGCTCTCGCTGTCGGGCATTTCGTCATAATATATGTTCACTTGCTCAATCTCTACCCCATCAAGCTTGCCAGTGATCCTTACCTTGCCATCGACCACATCGACATCAAGACCGTAGTTGTTCTCGAAATTCTGTACCATCACCAAATAGTATTCGTCGTATACGATGCCGATGCTTACATGGGTGTGGTGTGGATCGAGGATATTTTTTCTATGGCCGTCATTGCAGCATTCCTTGTCGTTGTACATCATTTCGTATTCAAGCTCCTCGATGGCAGACAATGGGTCTATCCTTTCACAGTCTATCAGTATGTTGGTGCGGCATTCTTGGTACTGGGACGCGCTAAACCCTGCTATTGCCACGTTCTGCTGCACGCTTCCCTCACCTCCATAGCGGGTATAAGTCATGTAGGGCTTCTCACCGTTTGTCATCCAGTGTGATATCTGTTTTGTATTAAAGACATCCTCGGCGTGCACCTGCGCGGCCTGATTGGTACCGAGCTCCACTGGCGGAACATCATGCTCTGCCCTGTCGTTGTTGATGAGGTCGAGGGCATGATGTACCAACTCTTCATAAGGGACTGTCTTGGTTGGTTGTGGGTCGCGCGGCTGCAAAATCCTGATCACAGGGTTGCCTTCCTGCTGCTGGCTTATTGCACCAATCAGGGAGGGAGCTATCATGGCTAATAACGCGGTGCTCACCAGCGCGATCGCCACACCGGCGACAATCTTGCCTGCGACAATTTTCTTCGTTGGTCGCGGTTTGACGAAACTGTTTGACACGCCGCACATCGGACAAGAGGGCATCCAAGCAGCGTACCGGTTGTTGCACACCGCGCAGTCTATCCACGAATTTCCCATATCCCCCTGCACATCATCTCCTCTTAGCTAAAGCATAATCACGCGTAAGATAAAGTATCGCTAGCATTCCTATAATAGTAAACACACACGTCAGATCTTCGAATAGGTTCTGTATCTTAACTACAGGGAAGAAGCCTGGAATGAATAATAATACGATATTTAATTTTATAGCAGTAAAAGAGGTCAAATGGTCGACCCCTATACTCTGGTCATTTCGGACTTGGGGTTGTAGATGAGCGCAAGCACGTGTTCACGGACTTCCTTCTGCTCCATTATCCCACGATGAGCTATTGTGGTTATCATGCTGTTATTGCGCACACCGCGCATCTTCATACACAGATGCTCGCCTTCTGCTATCACAAGCGCGCCCTTTACCCCACTGCGCATGAGCTCGTCTGCTATCTGCTTTGTAAGCCTCTCCTGTATCTGTAATCTGCGAGAGTATTTCTCGACCAGCCTTACTAGCTTTGAGACACCAAATACCTTGCCTGATGGCGCATATGCCACATGTATCTTACCAAAGAACGGCAGCATGTGGTGTTCGCACATGCTATAGAACTGTATGTCCTTTGCAACTATTGTATCCGTCTCTTCAGTAAAGCTTACATCAAGCTCCGCGTCCAATCTGTAGCCGCCAAAGATCTCTTCATACATATCGGCAATTCTGTTTGGAGTTCCTGCAAGTCCTTCTCTGTCAGGATTTTCGCCGAGCTCTATTAACAGTTGCCTTATAAGCTTGGCTACTCTCTTCTTGTTAATCGTCGTCCTTTCTGTCGTTGTTGATGTTGTTGGTGTTGTCATCCCTTGGTTTTTACCTGATTCCTATAATCTTGTGCAGTTGCGGAACGATGCGAACCTGGTCGTATAGCGGGTAGACGGCATCATAAAAGCCAAAAAGCACATCCAAACTTGGCTCATCTATTCTATTACTGGGCTGTATTATAAATCCTGCTATACCTCCAGGTTTATCCACCACTTTGAACACCTGATGTACTAGCTTCTTGAATTCTTTAAGGTTTGACCTATTTGTTACTACTACTTTGATGTATGTGGTCTTGCCACTTGCGATGGCCATCCTCAGGCAATCAAACTCGCTCTTTAAAAGGCTGTTATAGTGTTTCTCGTCTACCGCCCCTGAGTCCCTTAACTTGAACTCTATTTTGACAATGTCAATGTGCGGGAGAACCTTGGCGAACCTTACCGGATCGTAGCAGGACGATTCCAGGTACGTCTTGATGCCTTTTTCTCTAACAAACTTGGCAAGCTCGATGACAACCCCGTGTTGAACGAGAGGTTCTCCGCCAGTAAAGTTAACCTTGTAGGTGTTCGGCTGGAGGCTTTTTGAGATGAGGTCTTTCACCTCGTCCACAGAATAGTCATAGCCGCTATCAAGCGGCAGCGCATAAGGAGTGTCACACCAGTGACATTTCAAGGGGCAGCCCGCCAGCCTGACAAACATTGTCTTGGTGCCAAAGAGTATGCCCTCTCCTTCGATGCTCGTAAATATCTCAGAGAGTCTGGCTCTCGCTGCTGCTGTCTTTTGCTGCATACTGAGTTTTGTCCTCTATCTGTGCGGTGGTGAATGCGTCTTTCCTATTTATACACGATTCGCACCGACCGCAGTGCAGATATCTTCCGCCTCTGGTTCTAACTCCGTCAGAGTAGCAGCTCCAAGTCCGGAATATCTTGTCTCCCAGCACATCGTATCCTATCTTTAACAGCGCTGGCTTGTCCAGACCTGCGACCGCCGGAGAGGTGATAGTTATAGCCTGCCGCGTCCCGCATGATATCGCGTCGGACTCTGCTATGTTGAGCGCCTCATTTATTGCCCTTACAAATTCTGGGCGGCAGTCAGGGTAGTGCGGAACGTCGCCCGTATGCGCGCCATACGCGACTATCGTGGCGTTGATACTCATAGCCCACGCAGTCGCTATCGTGATGAAAACAGCATTTCGCACAGGCACTACCAGATTCTGTGAAAATTCTTCAAGCAGCTTCTGCCGGCTGTCAGTGAGAGCGTTACTCTCACCGTATAGCGATTTCATAAAGCCAATGTCCACGATCTTGTGATCCTTGGCATTTAGCACCCTGGCAAAATGGCGGGCGCACTCGATCTCTCTCTTGGCTCGCTGGCCGTAAGCAAAGGTGATCATGTAAATGTCATGGTTTCTAGCAAGCATCGCGGCATAGCAGACAGAATCAAGCCCCCCACTTACAATGCAAACTGCCGCCTGCTTGGCCATGGACAACCATGGCTGAAATGTAGGGCCTATTTTGTGTATCTCTCGATGATCTTTCTGTGTTGAGGGTACATCCTCACAAGATCATCTCTCTTGCCAATCTCCCAGTCGCGGTAGTCAAATCCCGGCGATACCGTGCACCCAAGCAAGCAATATGATCTCTTGCTCTCAAGGGCAGCGGCAAACCAAGTGCCTGCTTTTATCACTACCTGAAATGCTCCGTTCTTACCCATTCTTGTCTTTGACAATCTACCGTCCTTGTCAATTGCGTAGAGGGTGACTGTGCCTCCAGCATAATGATGCCAGATCTCATCGGACTTGATCCTGTGGAACGCAGAGAAATCATTCCGTGCAAGCATATAGTAGATCGCGGTAGCTATGTTGCGCCGTCCTTCGTATCCTTCAATGTCTATCGTAGTTTCTGACCTGTATGTCTCCTTAAAATAGCCGCCCTCCTTATGCTTTTCAAGCCGGAGCCTTTTTGCAAGTTTGGGAGTGGCAGTGGATTTCAACAGGCTGGTGTGTCGCATCTTCAACTATTTTAACTTGAAAGACATTAATGCGGGCGTGGCGAAGTAGTTAAGCGTAACAATATTTGATCATCGGCTTGATTGGAAAGACCAACGTCGGCAAATCCACGTTCTTCAATGCGGCAACAGAGCTGAGTGTTTCCGCAGCCAACTATCCGTTCACTACGATCGAGCCCAACGTGGGTGTGGCCTTTGCGAGGGTCAAGTGCGTCTGCCGCGAGTTTGGCGTACAGGATAACCCTGTGCATTCCATGTGCATCGACGGAAACAGGTTCATCCCTGTCAAGCTGGTTGATGTGGCAGGCCTAGTGCCGGGTGCCCACGCCGGCAAGGGGCTTGGCAACAAGTTTCTCGACGATGCGAGGCAGGCAGACGTTCTTATCCATGTGGTGGATGCTTCGGGCTCTACTGACAGCCAAGGCAGGCCTATTCCTGCGGGGACGGGCGACCCGCTGTATGATATTAAATTCGTCGAAGAGGAATTTGACCTATGGCTTGCGGCTCTGGTCGGCCGCGACTGGGGCAAGTATGCGAGGGAAGCTGAAGGACAGGGTCAAAAGCTGGAGCAGATGCTTGCCAAACGCCTGTCGGGCCTAGCAATAGGCGAGGCGGCAATAGCGGATGCGATACATACCTCAGGCCTTGGTACAAAAAAGCCTGTGAGCTGGACAGAAGACGATGTACTCGCTTTCTGCAAGATAATGCGGGCTAAGGCGAAGCCATTTGTGATAGCTGCCAACAAGGCGGACCTCCCTCAGTCAGAAGCTAACATTGAAAAAATAAGGGCAGCCGGCTTTGAGGTGGTTCCCTGTGCATCCGAAGCGGAGGTGCTGCTAAGAAAGGCGTCAAAGAAGGGCATTGTTCACTATCTGCCAGGAGACGATTCATTTGATGTCAAGCGAAACGTGACATTGAACGCACAGCAGCAAAGGGCGTTAGAAATCATCCGGACGGTGATGAAAAAATACGGCTCGACTGGGGTGCAGGAGGTGATAAACATCGCCTGCTTCAAGCTGCGGCGGATGATTGCGGTCTATCCTGTTGAGGACGAGTTCAAGCTTGCCGACAAGAAAGGCAATGTCCTCCCAGATGTCAAGTTACTTCCTGAGGGGTCAACGGCTAAGTATCTCGCACATGCTGTGCACGCGGAGCTTGCGAAGGGATTCCTGTATGCCATTGACGCGAGGACAAAGCAGAGGATAGGGGCGGATCATAAATTAAAGAACGGTGACGTGATCAAGATAGTGTCATCTACAAGCAGGGGGTAGTATAGTAGCAAAATGTTGTGTCTTGGGGTGGAAAGCACCGCACATACTTTCGGATGTTCTGTAGTGGATTCCGCAGGCAAGATTCTCTCTGACGAGC
>DATLXY010000417.1:0-3047 GCA_035575335.1 Nitrososphaera sp.
CCGATCTTACCATAGACTTTCTTGAAGAGCTAGACATTGTTTACCCAGACGGCAATATCGGTTTTGCAAGCGCCGACAGGTTTGACGACCGACTAGAAAGATTATGTAAGTTGTTGCAGCCTTATTCTGACGCGATAAGAAAAGGATACCCGAAGGTTAGCAAGAATTCTTGCGGCTACCGTCTTGACGCTGTGATAACCGGAAACAAATTTCAACCACACAAAGTCTTTGCCGCTTCCGAAGGAACCCTCGGAATTGTTACCTCTGCAAAAATGCGGATCCTTGACATCCCTGAACATAGATCTATTCTGGTTCTTGCGTTCAAGAACCTTGTTGACGCAGTTTCTGCGGTGCCGGCTATTCTAAAGAAGTTCTCGCCAGCTGCCCTCGAAATGCTTGATCACACAGTAGTTTCTCATGGCGGCAAGATGCATAATAATTACAGCGGAGCGGGTTGCTTGTTGTTTGTTGAGTTTGCAAGGACAGACAGCAGTAGTCGGAATGTTGATGAAGACCAAATGTCCCACTGCAGGCAAGAGCTAGCTGGAAGATGTTCGGTGGTTGAATACGCTTCTGATGAGGAGAGCATAACGAGAATATGGAGTGCAAGAAAGGCTGCGTTGAACAACGTTATGAAGATAACCGTGGGAAGCAGAAAGCCAATGGGGCTCATAGAAGACACTGTGGTTGACCCTGTATTCCTCCCTGACCACGTAACAGAAATATTGCGAGCATATAAAGAAAACAATCTTGATTATGTTGTGTACGGGCATGTCGGGGATGGTAATCTTCACACCCGGCCGATTATTGACTTTAGCTCAAAGTCACAGATTGAAATGATGGAAAGAATTGCAGCAGATGTGTTTACCCGAGTGATTAAGGTAGGAGGAACGATAACCGGGGAGCATGGAGATGGCATTGCAAGAGTGAAGTATATTGAAATGGTATATGGTAGAGAGCTGTGTTGCCTGTTTGCAGACGTTAAGAGATTGTTCGACCCTAATTTTACCATAAATCCGGGCAAGAAAGTTCTGGTCCGATGATTCAAGACCAGAACATGAGGAAATACACCCTGAGCGTGCCGATACGCCACTTTACAGGCCACGCTCATAGTTTGTTGACAAAAAGGGAAAAGAGAAAAATGAAAAATTATTACTTCTGAAGTACTGCAGGGAAAGGTTTGAACATCTTACAGGGTCCATTTTTTAGCGGCTGCGAGTAGTAGAGAATGTCTATTCAGTTCCAATCAGGCCAAGGAGGTCAAAGCCCTCTGCCGATTTTTCCTTGATCTCGGCTATTGATACCAAATGGCCGTCCGGATCTTGTATAATAGCATGTTTGCCAAACGGCTCCTCTCTTGGCTTCTTAAAGAATTTGACCTTTTTCGCCTTTAACGTCTTTACAGTAGCGTCCAGATCGCTAACCTCAAATCCTACGAGCATCCCGGAACCCGTCTTTATCTTTCCCTTTTTCTTTGCTGGATGGAGTGCAAGCACAGTGTCCTTGTTGAAAAATTCTGTCCAGTCTTTTGACTTCATCTTTACCGGAAGCCCAAGAGTATCTTTGTAAAACTTGACGGACTTCTCCATGTTCGAAACAAGCAGTATCACTGCTCCGACCTTTCTAAATGCCAAGCAAGCGCACCTACCGAACCATTGCGTAGGTAAATAATGAACTTTGCTCCACTTCTGCCGGTGTTAATAAATTGTGTCAAGTGCTATCTTGATTAACAAGCGTGGACTTGCAGTAGTTATAAGCAGCGGAAACCGGGTTGCGGGCCGAACAATTCAGACAGCTATTGAAGGGCTGCAACTGGCGTGACTCGAGCCTTTTTTCAATCAGAGGCTAAGTCATCCATCGAAGTATTCCGGATTGTCGCTACGACTGCCACGTGAGATAAAACGCCCCATCGGAGTGCCAGAGTACGTCCGGTTCGGGTTATGGCAAACCGGTTGTCCAGGTCGACCTCGATATCGTGAAAGTCGAGGAACCTGTGATCTAACGGATAGGTTGCCTTAAAGACCGCCTCTTTGATGACGAACAGGAGCTTTGCTCCCAACTGATTACCAACAATGGCACGCTGCTCCTGCGATGTAGCAACCAGTTCGAGTATGTCTGGCGGTAACGGCTCCGCAGGCTCGATATCTATTCCTACCGCACTTAGGTCACGCCGCAACCCGACAGCGGCCACAGCAACTTGATTATCATGCGCTATCGAGCCTACGATTTCTTCGGGCCAGATCGGGGTACCAAACTTGCTCCGGGGGATCGGGAGATTACCAGCACCCATAGAATTCATCAGCTCACGTGCAAGACGTCTGGCCGCACCACTGGCACGGCGCCTCTCGATGGCAGGCAAGGAGAACGAATCCATCTCCTCGTCGAGTAGCGCAAGTTCATCGCCCTCTGAGATAACACGATGGCCTACCAGAAGGCCGGGCACAGCTAGGGCATCGATTATGTGCTTGAGCCAGGAATCGACCGTGCCTTCTGAAGCCAGAGCTTTAGAACCGCGTTCACTTGTCATATGAGCACCGTCCCACCTCCATAAAGCCGGAGGCGGCATACATCGACTTTGTAACCGTCTTCTCTGGTCTATGCTGGCGGTGGAGGGGCATTTTTCTGTTCACGCCGGCGAATGCTTATTTCGGATGATAGCGTCGGTGATGTCCTGGATGCAAACTTCAGTCTGAGCTTCGTAACAACGCGACAGTTTAGCCGGATTTCCGCGCCATCCAGTATGAGAGTCTAGCGTCTCGCCCTTCATTACATAGGAATCAGCATCGATCACGACGTCGTCGCCGGTAATGACACCATAGTGAACGAAGGCTCCTGGGCCGAGCGAGCATCTGTTGCCGATGCGTATGAAGTCTGACTTAAATACGCCTTCCTCGAGCGAGTGTCCCTGTAATATGCACCCCTCGTTTAGATTGACATAGTCTCCGACTTCTGTAAGTGAGCGTTCTTGGATGACCGCGCCGTCATCGAACAGTTTGGCACCGACCTTCACGCCCATGGCGCGGAGTAGCACACCTCGGAGCGGGGTG
>DATLXY010000418.1:0-4469 GCA_035575335.1 Nitrososphaera sp.
AAAGGATTGTAAGAGCGGCTGTTCTTGTAATGTTTACAATATTTGGTCTTGTTAGCACTACGTTAGTCATAACTACAGACATGACCTCGGCTCAGTTTGAAGCTGCTGCATTTGCAATGTCTATTGCGGACGACAATACGTCAATAATCTCAAGTCCTGCTTACTCATGGATGTATATCTATGTTTTTCAGGTTGACAATACGTTCCGAGATTACCTCGATATTCTCTACTATCCTATCGAGACTGAAAAGATCATTGTCATTTCGGACAATCACCTTGAAAACGATCTGGGTATTGGAGGAAAGCTCGAGCAAGTGTATTACAACACACAGCCAATCAAGACCTTTCAAGGTGAGGTCTTGAACTATGATCTTGGACAGTATCCTTATACGAGTATGACCAAGAATTACGAAGGTAGCAGGATCGAAATTAGAACAAACTAAGATTATAAGCTCGTTACACCAACTGAAAATTATTGACAGTCGAGCTTGACGATACGGAGGTTGCCATATTAAAATCGCTTATGAGGGACGGCCGCAAGTCTTTTCGGGCAATATCGCGTGAGATTGGGGTGAGCACTCCCACTGTCAAGGCCAAATACGAACGGCTAGTCAACATGGGGTTGATCAAGTCCATTAAGCCTGAAATAGACTTTTCAAAAGTGGACAAAAAGAACAAAGAGGACCTGGGTGACATTCTTCAGTCCCTAAAGAAACAGAAAAAGCATTTTCATATCTATGTCGAAGGCCTAAATGTCAAACTAAGGTGCGACTTCTGCCGAGGATCAGTCCATGGAAAGCCCAAAGTCCTCAAATTCGCAAACTTTGAGCGATTCTTTTGTTGCTCTCAGTGCAAAACGTCTTACAAGGAAAAGCATGCTGGCAGAATAGAAATGCTCAAGGAACAATACAGGAAGCGCTAGCTAGGGTTGTAGGAGCCAATAACCCTGCCGTCAAATTCGAACATAACAACTCTTATCTTCATCTTGGGATTCTTCGCATAATCGCTCATTTGTTCATGAACCTTCTTACATATAAGATCGAAATAACCCGAGATGTTGTTCCTGCTTATTATTTCTGACACATGTCTAGCGGTATTAGCCCCTCTGATCTCTTCAATCACATTTGGGGGCGCCTTGCACTCGTCTGCAAGTCGTGACATGAACTCCATACTTACATGCGAGCCTGCCACGTGCGTTTGCTTGACACCCATAGCCATTTTTGTCAGCTTTCCTACAAAACCAGCTATGACGGCTTCTCGGAAGTTCCTGCTGGCACACTGCTTTATAGAATAGCCTGCAAAGTCTCCCATCTGCACAAAGCAGTGCTCGGGCAGTTTAAACAACTCTTTTGCAAAATCCTCGCTTCTGCCTCCTGTGGTAAGGACTACAGTATCAGCCCCCATGGCGATAGCAACATCAAGACTCTGCCTTATTGAAGCAGCAAACGATGCTGTAGAATACGGGAGGACGATCCCGGTGGTGCCAAGTATCGAGATACCCCCAAGAATTCCAAGCCGGGGATTATCAGTCTTTCTGGCTATTTCCTCTCCATTGGGGACGGATATTATCACATCGACTCCACCTTTCCTCAAATATTCGCCCGCCACTTCTCGTACTGCCTGCTCCAACATCTGCATCGGCGTCGGGTTGATAGCAGCTTTACCAATGGGAAGTCCGAGTCCGGGTTTGGTCACCTTTCCAACCCCTTTACCGCCATCAATGTTTATTTGACCTATCTTGTCATTGAACGAGACTGTTGAGCAAATCTCTGCCCCATGTGTCACATCGGGGTCGTCCCCCCCGTCCTTTATTGCGGCACAAGTGACCTTTCCATTACCTTCGACCTTAGTCCAAGCGATTTTTAGCGTCGCTGTCTTATTCTTTGGCAGTGACACCGTCACCTGGTCGACTGGCTCGCTGCCTATGAGCGCATAGAGCGCGCCTTTTGTTGCGGCTGTGGCCGTTGTACCCGTTGTATACCCAGGCCTGAGAGCGCCTTTCCGCTTCTTTTCCTCGACCTCTGGTGGAAGCTCCTGCTCGAGTTCTGCTAGTTCCAGATCATTGGCTTCTTCAAACATCGTTATAGCAACACCGACCCTCCGTCTATCACTATCGTATTACCGGTAGCAAAAGCAAAGTCGTCACTTGCCACACTTGCCGCAACCGTGGCAACTTCTGAAGGTTTGCCCCATCTCTTCATGGAGTTTTCCATTGCTGCCTTCTTTCTTTCCGCCACAGTCATTGATTTGAAAGTGGCGTCGGTCGAGATGTTGCCAAGAGCAAGCGCATACGCTCTGATGTTCCTGACTCCATACTCAAGCGCAATGTGTTTTGTTATCGCAATGATACCTGCTTTTGCAACTGTATACGGTGCTCCCTCTGCACATCCTGATATTGCGGGTGTAGATGAGATGTTTATTATCACACCTCCTCCACCTCTGATCATTATTGGAATCGTAGAGATACAAAGCCTAAGGGTCCCTTTCAGGTCTACCTGAATGATTTTGTCGAACTCGTCTTCAGTAACCTCGTGGAACCTCTTTTTCCATATCTTTCGGTCAAAAGGATATCCTGCGTTGTTGACCAGTATGTCGATTCCCCCGTGCCTTTCTGCAGTGCGGCGAATGAATTTTTTGACATCCACAGTGTCTGTGACATCAAGCCTCTCAGGATATGCCCGGTCCCCTATTGTGCTGGCACATTTTTCCACATCTGCTAAGTTGCGGGAGCACAGAATTACCTTGGCGCCGCGTGCAGCGAATTCTTTAGCAACCTCCAATCCAATGCCACGGCTGGATCCGGTAACTATGGCTACTTTGTCCTTTAGCAATTGGAAAGTCTATGTCACAGGGCCATTTTTAACATTAGCTTAGCAAGGAAACCTTGTCTGTCTTTTCCCAAGTGAAACCGTCGCCGGTTCTTCCAAAATGACCATAGGCAGCTGTCTGACGGTATACCGGGCGCTTCAAGTTAAGCGTCTTTATGATGCCGGCTGGCCTCATGTCAAAGACCTTTTTTACCCTAGACTCGATCTCTTCCTCTGGTATCTTGCCGGTGCCAAAAGTATCTATCAATACCGAAACCGGCTCGGCCACGCCTATTGCATAAGCAACCTGCACTTCGCACTTTTCGGCCAGTCCAGCAGCAACGATGTTCTTCGCTACATATCTGGCCATGTAACAGGCAGACCTGTCTACCTTCGATGGATCCTTACCGGAGAATGCACCCCCTCCGTGCCTTCCCATTCCTCCGTAAGTGTCAGCAATTATCTTTCTTCCTGTAAGACCGGTATCTCCTGGTGGACCACCGATGACGAATCTGCCGGTTGGATTAACTAGGAATTTTGTTCTGCCGTCAATCCAGCTTCCGCAGACAGGCTTGATTATCTTGTTGATGACCTCTTCGCGAAGCTGGGCCATACCGACGTCAGGTGAGTGCTGGGTCGATATTACGACAGTATCAATGCGTTTAGGAACCCCGTCCTCGTAGAGCACAGAGACCTGCGACTTGCCGTCGGGCCTCAGCCAGTCCAACTCTTTCTTCTTCCGCGCACTTGCAAGTTTCATCGAAAGCTTGTGGGCCATAGTGATTGGAAGAGGCATAAGCTCAGGCGTTTCAGTCGTGGCAAATCCAAACATGAGTCCTTGGTCACCCGCTCCCTGCTCTCTTTCGGGCGTAGGGGTGACACCTATCGAAATGTCAGGACTCTGTTCGTGAAGCGCAGCAAGCACAGCACAGGAATCGCAGTCAAAACCATAATCAGGATTGTCGTAGCCTATTTCTCGGATAGTATCGCGAACAATTTTCTGCACATCCACTCTGCCTTTAGATGTGACCTCGCCTGCCACAAATACAATACCGGTGGTTGTCATCGATTCAACTGCCACGCGAGAGTCGGGATCTTGTCTCAGAAATTCATCTAAGACTGCATCAGAAATCTGGTCGCATACCTTGTCAGGATGTCCCTCAGTCACGCTTTCGGAGGTGAATAGCCAACGTTTTACCATTTGTTAATCGACACCATGCGCATAATTGTTAGAATTCTTTTTCCAGCTTGATGAACAGGACGTTGTTGCCCCTGATGACAACCTTACCATAGTTCGCAAGTACGTCAGAGCCATTGAATTCCTCGGCATCTGTCAGGATCAGGTTCATGTATGAGTCGACATTGCTCATGCGACCCTTGTACTCGATCTCACTTTTGAGCCTGACTGCAACCTTCCTGTTTATTGCGCGCTGAAGTGTAGAAAGTGGTCGCTTTGGTTGCTGTGATGGGGGCGAAGACAATTTAACTAATCACTTTTCAACACATCGAGGCTTGAATAAAAAGGTTCCTTTGCCCGCAGGTTGATAAACTGATATTGTCTAGGCGGTAATATGATAGCTGTCATCCCGATACACTTTGACCATGATTTCAACAGGCTCTAAAGCATTGGATTCCCTCCTTGGAGGGGGCGTGCGTACTGGG
>DATLXY010000419.1:0-3513 GCA_035575335.1 Nitrososphaera sp.
AGACGAGATCAGGTCAGGTGCTAATAGGTACTGGGTGATGCTTGAAGTCGTACGAAAGCTAAAGCAGTTCGTCAACAAGGAAAAACAACCACGGGGCCTCGATCTGGCAAAGATGTTCTCTAGCATACTGCTCAAGCGTAACTTTGACTCAGTAGGGTCGTGGCACGGAAGGTCCCTGTTCCTAGGAATGATGCACTTCCAGGACAAGTACAACGAAGACCTCGAAAGGCTCCAGAGGTGTGATATCCATTATCTGACCCCTGATCTCAGAATCATTCCGTTCTGTGCGTTTAACGTCATCCCTGAGTGGTACCGCGACAGGATCCAAAAGAAGTACAGTATCCCTGTCGAAGAATGGGAGAAGGCCCACGGGCAGACCCTTGAAGCGGGTCTATACAGAGGTCTGATGAGAAGGGGCAAACCCGAGGCTCAGATGGGTTGCGCACTGTCAGAAATGCACATGGCGGCTGCACAAGCCTCTAAGGATCACCGCGCAGTGGAACTCCGCACCAATATGGCTGGCGCGTAAAAGCGCGACTCCTTTTTCATCTTTGTTATTTTTCAAACGACCCTTTTGATCTTGTCTTGCCTCTCAGGCCACCGTTGATACCATTGTCCGACCTGTTGCCAACGTCCACCAAGAGTCTGCTCCTGCCATCTTTTTTCTTGAAGATATGCCATCAGGTTTGTGGCAATTATTTTTCTTGGCATCTAGCACAGTCTTTAATTACGACTCGACTTTCGCTGCGTCAGATCGATAATCAACAAACGCTGCACGCGTTAGTTCACCTGGCAAAGCGGGAAAACGGGCGCTAGACAGGAAGTGAGCTTCACGTGACGTCGATATAACGCTGGATCCAGATGTGGGCAAAATCTTGAATATCGATTGTTCTTCTTCGGTCAAATTTAAATTGGAATGGGCGCGGTGCTTCTGGCATGAACCTTGAACAGTGGTGCCAGCTTGATGAGAGGATTTACGTAGCAGAAAGTGACGAATGCTACAAACAGCATGCCGGTTTGCCATACAGCGAAAAGGTGATAGAACAGCTGGCGGAAATGAGATCGATCAACGCAAAGACTTTTCTTTCTTGTTTTTCAGAGCCTAGGGAATTGTTCCTCAGCTCGCTTGAGAATATCGCTGACGCTTCTGCCAAAAAACTGGAGCTGAAATTATACAACCTTCGCAATCAAAAGATAGTTTCGTCGCGGCTACATTTTGGTGATGCTCCTGTAAACTGGAGCTCATGGCGGCAGTTCAACAGCGCACAAAAGGATTCTGCAAAGCGCAAACAAGTATTTGACGAATTTGTTTCAAAGACAAAGTACATTTCGCCGGTCATCAAGGAGCGGTTTTCCATGATAGCCAAGATCTATTCGCGATACTCGGGAAAAAAGTTGGATCCTCTTGACGGATATCTGGAACATGAGAAGATCTCTTACTCTCAATTGATTGATTTTGTAAAGTCTTTAGGGAAACAAGCAAAGAAGCCGTTTCAGGAAGCGCTTTCTGCAATGTCGAAAAAAGTGCTTGGAAGGGAGGCAGAATATTATGACGACTTTTACTTCTTTCGCAATAGGGTGTACGCCGACGTTGAAAAAGAGTTCGCAGGCGTTAACCCGCCAGAGCAGGTAAAGCACACCCTTGAAATAATGCAGTTCAATTTGTCTCCGATCCACTTTGACACCGAAGACAGGAAGAACAAGTATCCTTCACCCGTATGCTTTTTCGTTCACGTGCCGACCGACATACGTGTCCTATACAAAAGCGAAAGCCCTTATTTTGACCTTCAGGGATGCTATCACGAAATGGGACATGCCGTACATGCCGCTTCAATAAATCCATTAGCCAAATACTGGGATCGGTACTGCTTCTCTATGGGTATTGCAGAGATATTTTCGATATTTCTTGAGCGGCTAACAAGGAAAAACAACTATCTGTTATCGCTGGGAGTCAGCGACGAACGAACTCTCCAAGAGATCGAGGAAAGGAACAGGTTCATGGAGCTCTTCTTTGTTACATTTTACACTGCAAACTCCCTGATGAAATCAGAATTCTGGCGCAGGAAATTATCAATGGAGAAGGCTACTGAGCTCTATGCTAAACTGATAAGGGAATACACCGGCATCGAAATGCCCGGCGAATATTGGATGCTCCATCACATATTACCGGACGCGATAATGTACGTGCCAAGCTACTTGCTAGCAGCGGTCCGAGCAGCTGAGCTCGACTATCACTTGCAGGGAAGGTTTGGGGAAGAGTGGTGGCAAGAGCCCTCAGCTGGTAGGTATGTCAGAGAAATAATGGAGCCCGGAGCAGGTATAGACATATCAAGGTTCTCGAGGCTTGACAGCCGGCTTTTTATGAGAGAAATAATTTGAGCGCTATTAGCGTGCGACGAGGATAGTAATGACGAAAATACCAAAACAATCAATAGCCGCGATGGGATCCTAGAAGACCACTCCTACTGCGGCCTTCTCTTCCTTAGACATCTCCCGGTAGCCGTTCTTGTCAATGATTACAACATTGATGTTGTCACCTGTTCCGGCATTTCTGCGAATTGCAGCTGCTATTGCATGCATCGCGACCTTGTAGGCTTCGTTCACGCTCATGTTGTCCTTGTACTCGGATTCGAGATATCCGTATGCTACTGGCGATCCACTCCCTGTGGAGATGAACTTCTCTGTAGTGAGAGACCCAAAGAGGTCGATGTTGTAGATGCGGCTCCCCTCGTCTTCGGTATAGCCGGCCATGATAATCTGAACGTAGTAAGGAAAGAATCGCTGGTTAAACAGAATGTTTGAGCATAGCCTGGCCGCAGACTTGACTGGGAGTAGCTTCTTACTCTGCAACCGGTAAAGATTTGCGTTATATCTCATGATGTCAACGAGGTTCTGCGCATCTGCGACACCGCCAGCAATAGTCATTGCAAGGTGCTGGTCGACCTTTTGGATCTTCATCACGTGCCTGTCGGCTATAAACAACCCCGCACTTGCACGCGTGTCTGCCGCGAGCACCACTCCATCCGTGCATGTCAGGGCGCACGTGGTGGTTCCCTTCTTTATCTGTTCGGCAATATTGTCAGGGTATCTGTTGTCCTGAGGGTGCATATACTGCCTTGACTGCAGCCTTACCTGATTTAAAATTATCTGCCCGGTTAGAGCTCCATTTGATCCGAGGCCTTCTCTGTCTGATTATTTTATATTTCCGTTGTAACAATTTTCTTTCCGCAGCTTGCCAAAGACGATATTTGAGAAGATCTGGGAATCCCATGTAGTATATGAAAAGGAGCACGGGCCTTCGCTTATCTACATAGACCGGCACCTCGTACATGAAGTGACGTCCCCTCAAGCATTCGACGGGTTGCGGATGAACGGCAGGCGTGTCAGGCGGCCCGATCTGACCTTTGCGACAATGGATCATAACGTTCCCACAAGCGACAGATCTTTGCCTGTTGTAGACCAGATATCGTCACTGCAGATCGAGACGCTCGCGCATAACTGTAAGGAGTTCGG
>DATLXY010000420.1:0-3552 GCA_035575335.1 Nitrososphaera sp.
CCCTTCTTGGTTCTTTCCGACCGCTAGAACAGACTTCGCATACATCCAGAGGAATCTAGACGGCTTGCTTGAGCGCGCCGAACAGGCCTCTACCATGCCACGCCATAGTGAACAATATAACATGGCGATGAACGATATGCATCAGTCGATCGAGGTAATAAAACTGAGTCTGCTTGAGGCAGTCCCATACATGTACGTAAGCCCTACTAACATCGCCATGGCTAGTCTTTGGATAGCCGCCATAATCGCCATCTTTGCGGTCGTAAAACGGGCAAAGCCAAAAGTGCAGTTAACAGTTCGAGGTCAGATACCCTAGTGCTTTCATCATAGTGCAGCCCTGAGTAATCATCATCCCTTGTGAAATGTTGAACTTTGCAATATTAATTGTTTGGGAGTGACTTGGTGCAAAGAAATTTACTAAAACCACTGCTCATTATCACTTCGTTGCTTAAATAACAATTTTGACCGTCTACCTCATGACCGCGGAGGAAAAACTGGTCCAAAGAGTCCTTTCCGCAGGCTCGGCTGGAATCAAGAAAACCGACCTGCGCAAGGAGCTAGGTGACATTGATGCCGCGTTAGAGAAGGCCGTAACAGCGGGCGTGGTCTTCGTAGAAAAGAGATCCACTGCTTACTATTGTTTCCATAAGGATCACTATGTGCAAAGCCTCCTCAACTCTGACCCGAGATTCAGGCTGACATACGACATGATACAATCATTACAAGAATCGATCACTAATTCTAACAAAGAACTTGCGAGAACCGTAGAAACACTTGCAAATAACATTTCCAATCTCTCAAGGTTTGTGATGGAGATAAAGAACGACCAGCAGTCATCACTTCGTCAACAAATGATTACGACCGGGGCTTCATCGACCCTAATTGGTGCATCTCCGCGCCGGAGTGTGAGCATTCATGAGTTCAAGGAAGAATTTGATGCTGCGTTGGCCAACTCTGGCTCATCGATAGGGTGGGTAGAGTTAGCAAAACTCAGAAACGAGATCTGCGACAAATGTAATATCACTACTGAGGAATTTTACCGCCTCGTCAGCGAGCTAACGAGTATGCATCAGGACAGATACGAGCTTTCCACCGGGGGCGAAGAAGGTGTCATGGTAAGAGGATTACTACACGGACTTGTGAGGTGTATATAATACACAATGTATCCATACAAGCTGGATCGTAACCCATACCCAAGCAGTCCAACCCCGACGATTATAGACGCCCAGATACTCGGAGGCAAGCGTCACAAGGACGCTAGGGCTGCAATTCTTTCATGCATTTCGGATCTCTACTCAAAGGTAAGCAATGGATCTGCTACTGACAAGGACTTTAGGCTTGTTACAATTATACAGGATGTAGGTTCTGGCAAAACTCACCTTGCTCTCCACATAAAGGGGCTTAAGGAGGTCTCCGAGAGTGCTGTGACTTCATACGTGGACCTCTCGCAGGTTTCGCCGCGCACGATGCAAAGCCTGTACAGCGCTATGCTTGCAGGATTTACTGATGAGTATGTCGCTAATCTAAGACAGGTTGTCGTCAAGTATCTCCAGGAAAAGGCAGAGCGCAACATAAGGAGTGCGAAAAAGATATTCAACTACGGGTTCATGGACTCGCTCACCGGCAAAAAGATCGCGGACAAGGCTGCTCAACTGCTTCGGAACGAACTTGTTCCAAACTACGCTGCAATCGACCAAACATTGGAAAAAGAATTCTCGCCGGTGGAAATTGTGATATTAAAGCTAGTTATAGAGGGTAAGTTCAGGGCCGACGCACAAAATGTTGAGACGCTTGAAGACATTATCGCGAGCCTTGCTGCGCTGGCAAACCTGAATTTGAAATTCCTCAACAGGATGACCATCTTTCAGATAGACGAGTTTGATGCAGACAAAGAATCAGTCGAGTTCGTAAAGGCGGTCATTAATGCACATCTACCGTCCACGGCGCTGATGCTGATATTCACGCCATCTTCATACGAAGATATACGCAAGTCAAATGTCTCTGTGTTTGACAGGCTCGAAAAGGCTAACTACAAGATAGACATCGCGGGGTCTAACACTCTTGAAGAGATATTGGACATTGTACTTGAATACATTCGTCATTATGATGCCAGCAAGACCTTCACGGAGGAGCATGAACGTGAGCTTGCGGCCAAAGTTAAAGTGATCTATGATGAGTTCCCTGATTTTCGCAACGTGCGCTCGATGCTGAACATAATGTACCACGCCACTGAAAACGCTGCGAAGCGAGGCATCGATATCATAGATGAAGAAGCTATAGATGAAACGATAAAGAAAGTCTATCCTGGCCTTCGGATAAGGGGCAGCCTGATGGACGTTCCGATATCTGACTTTATCAAGATCAGGCGCAACTGCAGCGACATGTCGGCGCTTGAGTCCGGAGTAAAGAATGCTGTCAAGGATCTTGTCAACTATGCGCATGAGATAGGGGTAGTCGCAAGGCCTCACACGACGGATGCAAAGGGCAACGGTATCGACGTGATATATAGCGACCCGTACGGCACCAAAGTAGCAGTCGCAGTGGTCATCAACAAAGACCATGCGAAGAGCTTTGAGCAAATTTCAAACACGCTGAAATCAACAGGCTTTGTAGATAAGCTGGTTATATTGACAAACGCGAATACCACTGGCGGCTCGAATGGAAGCACACTCGTCAACATAGACCGATGCAAGATGATAGATCTAATCTACTTTAGTAACAAATACAAGAACAACGAAATGCAGCACGATGACTCACAACGCGCGCTTCTGCTAGCAAAGTCGATAAGACTCTGCTAGCTAGCAGGACACTGATTTCTGCCAGATATTCACTTTCTTTTCGTCGTAGATGAATAACCAGCCCTTCGGGGAAAGCGGTCATTGCAACGTATCCGGTAGAATCTAGGAGGGCCTGTCTAGTGTTATCATGATTTGTGGACAGGTTATGCCATCTCGCAGGATGTACCACTAGTTTCTAGCGATCGTGGAGCCTTCCACTACGATTGATATGACAGCAGTCATAACTAGTCGCATGGGGAATCTTGCAAGAGCAAAAACATTGTGCTGGATTTGGTGGTCACCTTTTCACTGGTCGAGTAATCAGGCAGCCTTCTGAAGCTTGGTTATCAATGATTCAAAGTCCAAACCGAGCATGTTCTGTAAGAATAGATGGTATTAGCTAATCTGACAACGATAGAAGCACGTTATATGCGAGGGTGTAAATTGTTTTGAGAATCGCAATTAGCTTTCGTGGAAGAACGAGCGATCGATGATGAATATGAGAATCCTAAATGCAACATTTGCGGCGGCAAGGCTGCATTTATAGTGCAGCTCGAAGTGGTAGGCGGGACGAAGAGATACAATGCCTTTCGTGGCCGGCATGCTCCATTTTACCTATGCAAGGGACATGAGCACATCCACAAGAAGATGAAAAGGAGCATAACTTAATGATTACTTCGCCGAAACAATAATGGAACACAAGTAGGAACGCACAAGAGAAACTTCTCCACCTCTTGAGGGGTTCAGGGCTAATCTACACAAAGCTGGAACCGCT
>DATLXY010000421.1:0-15285 GCA_035575335.1 Nitrososphaera sp.
CATAACGGCATAGGCGCAGCCACCCGCTGCAAGCCTCATTGTAACACCTCGCACCGTCTGTATGTGAATATTGGCTTCCTTCCATACCTTCTTGTCTACAACTGCTTGATGAAGTGGTAACAGAGTAAAACTGTTCTATCACGGAGAGGTGCATGGCCAAACATGTGTTTAGCGCAGGTGGTTCATATGCAATCCACAACACCAGTAGTCGCGGCCGTCTATCTATCTGGAGCAACGTTTCGTCAACAAAAATATCGCCTTGACAAGGCGCCTGTCTGTCCTAAACAACTGGTCTGCACAATCCGCGTATTTCTGTACCTACTTGCATATTGCAACGTGGCTCCTCTTCCTCTTTTTTTGATGTGTACAAAGGATTTGTCGCAGCCAGCCTGAAACTCCTAGAATTGAAATACACCAGTACAAACCATATGTGATTACAGCTGGGTCTGTCCTCATCTTTCTTTTCATGTTGCAATGAAGGGCTAGGACAGTCCTAGCTATACGAATTACCCCAAGTTAACAGCCCACTGGAGTCAAATATCCAGCGTTCGTAACACAGGTCATGATGCGGAGACACGAACATCACAATGGCAGTGGCCTAGAGCTGGCGGCTGCAAAGCACACTCCCAGATGCTTGATAGGATCTAATATTGGCGAAGCAGTCGGCGCAGCCATTGGTGTGCTGCTCGGACTGGACATCATCTCCACTATTGCACTGGCCATCAGTCTGGCGTTTGCTGCGGGATATGCCTTGACTATAGTGCTATGCTGAGAATCATGTCACGGAGGCAAGCTGCAACGGTGACGGTGGTTGGAGACACTACAAGCATTGCAGCGATGGGGACGCTCGAAGTCTCGCTGGCGATACCGTGATTCATGCATGCTGGCTTGACTGAAGCTTTATTCTGGCTTGGGTCGGGAATAGTCCTGCCAGAGGGGATGCTGTAGCTTATCCACCAATGTACTGGGCCATAAAGCGCGAGCTAAAAAAGTCGACCCGCGCGCATTATTATCACCACTAGCCCGTTTTCACCACTGTGTTTCGAAGGTTCTGTATGGTAGATCATGCCACAAGCCGTTACCTGTCGAACCGCAAGAAGATTAGTTTGATTTTTTTCTCGCCGTAACAGACAGCGGCGTCATTGGACGTGCAGTGCCATAACCTCTTGCGCGGATTGACTGCTCCGTTGAAATTTATATTTCACTGGCAGCCACAGGCATGACAGGAAAAAGGCCGCGGTGAGGGCTCTGCTCGTATTATTATCACCACACACTTTTTCTTCTCCTGAATCTCGCCATGCAGACTGTCAGGTGATGTCTTTTTATCCATTGTTTTTACTATTTGAAAAGTCTCCGACACGTAAAATCGGTGATCGTATTTTGTACTTCCAACCATTACCAATCCGCGAATTGACAAGCTGAGCAGAGTCGTGACTGACGTCCTCCAGATTCGCAGAACCGCTTGGAATAAGACATAATAGTTCATTCATCCCACATTTCCAAGTTGGCCGACGTCAAAGGGTATTATATGGTGCTCGGTGTCTCAGAAAAGGCCACATACAAAGAGATACGACACGCCTACAGGCAACTTGCTCGCAAGTACCACCCAGATAGGAATAGGTCCCCCTTTGCGGAGGAAATGATCAAGAAGATAAACACTGCTTTTGAGGTGTTGTCGGACCAAGCAAAGAGGGCCGAGTACGACAAGATGGAATTTGACAAGCCCCCCGAGCCGGAGCCTGTACAAACTGTAAACAACCCCACAGAGACATCAAACGCGGCCAGGAACGGAGATGGTAACAGCGACAGCGTTGTCGCAGATTTTTTCAACGGTACTCATTTCCTTGACACACCCAAGAGCAGGTTCCACATCATCGTCGAGCCTAGTCTCTGTATGGCTTTTGGCAGCTGCGAGACTCTGGCCCCGAAAGTCTTTGTCGTCGAAAAGCATAAGATCCTCAACCCAAAAGCTGTTGTGGAATGCGAGACATGCGCTGACTATGAAAAGATATACGCTGCGGCGGCGACTTGCCCTACGAAGGCGATCAAGATAATCGATCGCTATACCGGCGAGCAACTCTACCCATAACTTAAATTAAAGTGAGAGTGTTCAGCACCACATGAAGCTTTTCTGTGTCGGCTGTGGTCCTGGCGATCCGGAACTGTTGACAGTGCGAGCTGCGAATATAATAATGAATGCAGAGGTGATATTTGCGCCCACTGCTAGGGAGGGCAAGCCCAGCATAGCGCTCTCAGTTGTTCAAAAATATATTGACAAGAATGCCAAGACTGCAAACCTAGTATTTCCAATGGTCAAGGACAAGGAGTCGCTAAAGGACTATTGGAAGCGAAACGCTGACGAGATCGCGGCAGCAGTGAGGTCAGGCAAGAGGGCAGTGTATCTTACAGTCGGTGACCCAGCACTCTACAGCACGTGGATCTATATTCACCGCGAGCTCAAGAGGAATCACAAGGACATCGAAGTCGAAATCGTTCCGGGCATCGCGTCGATGTTTGCTATCGCTGCTAAAGCGGGAATAAGCTTAGCAGAGGGCGATGAAACCGTCGCCATTGTACCTGCGTGCTATGACATGGACAGGGTCAGAAATACTGCGAGAGCCTGCGACACTGTCGTCTTCCTCAAAGACGGACGCTACTTTGATAGCGTAATAGAGACGCTGAGCGAGGCAGGATTTCCAGACAGTGCGACTGTTGCGATAGCGCAGGACATATCGGCAGACAAGGGCGAAATACTAGAAGTGAAAAGACTTTCAGAGCTCCGCGGCAGAAAGGGGCCAACTGAAAAGTACTTTTCTATAATGGTGGCAAAAAAGAATGCCAGAGACTAGTCCTGCTACTGTGTATTTCGTTGGCTCCGGCCCCGGCGATCCAGAGCTCATCACGCTGAAAGCCAAGAAGCTGGTCGAGAGTGCAGACGTCATTATCTATTCGGGATCGCTCTTTAACCCAAAAAATCTAGAATATGCAAAGAAAGGTGCGCAATTGTACGACGCAGCGGTGATGGACAGAGAAAAGATATACCAGATACTGCGTGACTCTGCGAGAGAGGGCAAGCTCGCAATCAGGTTCCACGACGGGGACCCTGCGCTTTTTAGCACAATAAGAGAACAAATAGACAAGCTCGAGAGAGACGGTATCAAATGCAAAGTAGTACCCGGGGTTACAGCGATACTGGGCGCCGCTGCCGATATGAACTTGGAACTCACGTTACCCGGCGTCACGCAGACGCTGATAATCACCAGAGCAGAGCTTCGCACACCAGTCCCCAAGAGAGAGTCCATAGCAGAGCTCGCCAAGCACGGAGCAACTATGGCATTCTACTTGAGCGTTCACTTGATAGACGACGTTGTCAGGGAGCTGTTAAAGGGAGGAGTCTACACTGAAAAGACGCCTGCTGCTGTCGTCTATCGTGCAACGTGGGAAGATGAGAAGATAATTAAGGGAACACTCGGCGACATCGCGAAAAAAACAAGGGAAGCCAGGATTATCAAGACTGCGCTGATAATCGTGGGTGACGTGATCGCGCCAACAAAATACGAATACTCCAGAGTGTACGATGCAGAATTTACGCACGGATACAGGAAGGGAGAGAGAAAAGAAGAACAAGAAAAGAAGAAAGGGTAGAGGGTTTTTACGGCCGTCTCGCCCACACGCTCACTAGAGTGGTGCTGATACCAGCGCCTGCTGCACCGCTTATAAGTGCAAACGCTATCGCCTGGTCGATTACTATCGACGGCAGCCAGTTTGCAATAATAGGCGCTGCTAGGTACGACAGGGACCCTATCGCAAACCCTATCGCCCCAAAAACTGCTAGTACTAGTGCTCTGCCCATATTTTGTTCACACTCACTGTTGGCTTTCTACGTCGGAAAGCTTGAAGCTGCCGGACGGAATTGAAGGGAACTTGCTGTCCATATTTTGTTCCGCCACAGCCGCGGCTTCCATCATGATCTGGTCGATATCGGCCCCGCTTCCCGTGTTCAGTTCTATTCCGAGGCCGTTGCTCTGGAGGGATTCCGTCATCAGGTTACCGAGCAGGTTCTGCATGTTGCTTATCTCGCTGTCCGCATCTGGCACGAACCTTCCAAGGCTAGGCTTCAGTCCTTTTATCGAAGCCATTGCAGGGCCAAGTGCAACCATCGCCTCTCCCATGTCATGTATGGTAGATAGCCTCATCGACACCTGTTCAAGAGCCATCTTGGCCTGTCCCAGCGTCCTTGAGACCTTTCGCACCTCCGCAAGCTCATTTGAGAGCATCTTTGCACTCTCGGTGTCGTGTCTTTGCATGGCATCTACTATCCTCCTGAACAGGGAAGCGTCTCTCTCGTTGAGCTTGTTAATCATCGCCTCTAACTTTGAATTCTGTAACTGCAGCTTGTTAACGGCAGACTCGATCCTTGGCTTAAGCGGACCCTGTGGCCTCAGCGACTCTTTCAGCTTTTCGCTGGCGCTAATCCTGCTTTGATTACTCCAGTTCTTATCGAAACCAGTCATTACGAATCCCTGATTGGATTCGCTATTAATTGCGAGTGTATAATCCGATAAACCATAAGCTTAGCTATTTACTTCACGGTAAGCTGAGAGCGTTTTTCTTTGCTTGCACGTTCTGGCAGCAAACTTCGAACAGAAGGTGTACATGGAGTGAATCGCTGTCACGTATTCTAGGTTCCATCGCTAACGACCACTAGTATGTCCAGCGAAGCTCCCAATGGGACCGGCGTGGTGCAGTGTAGAGCAGAGCCAACCTCATGCTGCCTGCGGCGAGAAGACCCATCGAGGTGAAGGCATCTGCTCTAATATCTGAGACACTATTCCTCCCTCGAAAGTCTGGTCGCTGGAGCGTAGGAAAGGAGTGAGGTGATGTCAGAAAAGTCCCCGCTGATTTAGCTGCGGGAGCAGTCGAAAGGCATTCTGAGAATTTCTTTCTGCTGGACAGAAGCCCACGCACCCATGCCCCTTCCGGGTGATGCGCCGCCCTTGCCAGTAATCTGGCTGACGACTATCTCTGTCGGTGCCATCGGCGGCCAAAGCATCGCCACGTACTCGCCAACCTCGCCGGCCTTGTCAAGAGATGCAGGGATCATGTTCTCACGTTTGAACTCGCTTGAGAGCTTGTCCTTTACTGGCTCAAGGAGGTGATGCTGACCGTGCACGATAATGTAGATCTTTCGCGTGGCGTCGATTTGCGACATGTGAGAGAAGCATACGGCTATAAAGATGATAAATGTTTGTCTTGTCTGCCGGCATATACGCACATGATAGTCTCAGACTCGTACATAGCAATGCTGCTCCCAGACGACATCACGCCACGTATTTCCGAGTTTCTGGCTGGTACGCGAACGTTTCCATTTGTAGAGCGCGACGAACTGATGTGCGTCATGTACCTTTACGGCAGGAGCGCCAGGGTTAGTGAAGAGGAGATCGAAGAAGTTAATAGCCTTGCACAGCGCACCGCTTCACAGCTAGCACAAGAAATAGACATTTATGCCAACAGTTCGCCTGCAAAGCTTGACCCGGAATACATCAGGAGCAAGTATATCAACAGACAATTGCAATTGGCGGTTGAAAACAAGCCGGAAAGGATAGCCGGTGACCCAGCTATAATATCAGATTGCTTTGCACAGCACGTCGTGTATCATAAACAGGATTATTTTCTAGAATTATACGGCCCGTTGAAGAACGCAGAGCTGACATCAGATATCAGGCCTCTGCTTGAAGGTAGAATGGTCATGATCTGTTACAACAGAAAAGACGCCAGTGATATAGGGCTTGCGCACCCTCTTATCCCGGTGTACGTGTGGTTTCGAGATCAGGCCGGCGCAAAGCCGTGATAGTAGGGAATCTGCGACAGTTCTTCCTGTTGCATCTGGACTATCGAGATCAGGTGGCCATCAGGATCCTGGACTATTGCGTGCTTGCCAAATGGCTCATCTTTCGGTTTCTTGAAGAACTTGACTTTTCTCCTCTTCAGATGGGTTACCACATCATCAAAGTCACTAACGGAAAAGCCAACCAGCATGCTCTTGTTAATTTTTATCTTTTTCTTCTTTCTTGCAGGATGCAATGCAAGCACCGTCCCACCCTCTGAAAATTCAGTCCAATCCTTTGATTGCTTTCTTAACTTCATGCCAAGCGTATCGCGGTAGAACTTGGTCGATCTTTTCATGTCCGACACTAGGAGTATGACTGCACCTATCTTGTGGAACATCATTGCAAGATTATTGTTGCACGCTCAAAGATATAACGTTGCTGGAGCGTTGTGAACTACTTCCGAACAAGTTCGGCAGCTTCTGCTAATGTCATCATCGGGTCTCGGACTTCTACCCTTGGCAGTAGTTCTGTGGGTTCAGTTCACAGGTTTGCCCGTTTATTCCATTAAGGAATTACAGGAGACGCCGTTCGGCCCTCCCCCAATCTGAGACACAGTATACAGACATGCAGCATCAGATCCGGTTGGGCTGCCTCTTCTAAAACCATCATGTAGCTTGCGCCCTGTTCGTGTATTGGCGACCGCGCTCTACTCGACTTGGTCCCCCCTGTGTTACGTCGAGGAGCGTTACACACGCAGACTTCCTATCTTCTCCATATGCCAAGTTTGGTTCTTGAAAAATGTGATGGCATATTCGTATCCGAGCAAAACCAGAGCGGTCTCCTGCCCATACATTCTATAATACACGTCCCTCCTCGATGCAGCAGGTTGCAGCATTCTGCCCCTCTAGTGAGTTTCTCAGACTTTCTAGGTATTGGTTACTTTGGCGACAGCCGGCATCAGGTGATTGCCCCAATATTTGATCATCGCCAGAGCGCCGAGCAGGCATGGGAAAGGGTAATGGCAACAGATCATCTTCTCTACCATACCATATTTTTTTGGAGCACACCTCGAAGTACGAGTTCATCTCCTATCCTGTAGAACTCACCCCTAACCGGATAAATCATGTGCTTTACAGATCCTTTTCCAGTCTGAACAGCTTGCGCAAGTTCAAGAGCGAGTACGGGGGCATGACGTTCATCAAGTTTGGACGGCACGATATTACGAAACCACATAAATTCGACGTGCTGGCGCAGTATGCCATCGTCGATTCGGTAGAATTCAAAAAACCTGAAGAGGTTCTTCCGGCTGATCTAATAGACCACATAAAGAAAAGTTAGTTCGCTACAATTAGTGGGCCCGCCCGGTACGTCGCTTACCGGGCAGCCAGGTGTTTTGATGACTTGCGGGCAGATGCCACGCCAGACTTCCTAATTAGGCTAGCCTACTTAGGCTAGCCTAATATTTAAACACTCTTGCCGTTATGTCTGATTAGCGGGTGATTTACTCTGCCTACCAAGTCGAAAGCGAAAGCGAGTGGATTACGGTCATACAGGACACAACAAAAAACTAGATGAATAACTAAGGAGAGTATATATGCTGCTACCGGCTAACAATCAGAAAAGGATTCCTAGAAGCGCAGCCAAAAAGGCTATGCCGATTGCAACTATTATCGCTCCCTTGACACTCAAGATACATGCCTATTATTCTAAGGGTGCTTTAAACGTAGCATAGTAATTTTTATTAAGTTACTGGTCATATTATTGCAAATGTTATCTACTAACATACATTTATTTTAGATAATGGTGTAATGATGGTGGTTGACGAATAATCCTGTCGCAGTGTTTGACTCCGGCATTGGCTCACTATCCATAATAAGAGAGCTCAAGCGCGAGGTTCCAAATGAGAACCTGCTCTACTTTGCAGACAGGGCACACTTCCCCTATGGAGTCAAGTCGCATTCCCAGTTGCTCGAGATTATAGCCAACACGATAACCTACCTCAAGCGCTACAAACCAAAGTTGGTGGTGGTCGCCTCAAATACCCCTTCGGTGCAGGTGCTTGATGAGGTAAGGAAGATGATAACTGACGTCCCGATAATTGGCGTAAGGCCACCTCTAAAGGAGGCGGTGCGGCTGACCAAGAAAAAGCATATCGGGATCATGGCCACAGAAGGAACAATTAGGAGCAAGGAGCTTGAGACCCAGGTCCGGCGTGAAGTGCCGCAGGACATCCTCGTGACGAAATTCAATTGCTCGCCCATAATAGAGCTTATAGAACATGGCGTTCACCTCGAAAATGAGCGGCGCACATTTGACGTCATATCAAGAGTGCTTGGCGACAACGTCGCCGAAAAGATAGACGTCATGACGCTATCCAGCACCCATCTGCCGTTTGTCAAGAGTTATCTCAATACGCTATTGCCTTCAGCCAGGTTCGTTGATCCAGCACAGATCGTGGCCAAGGACGTGAGAAAGTTCCTGAAGTTCTATAGAATGGCCAAGAAGAGCGGTTCCGGCAAGCTGCAGATCTTGGTGTCTGACGGCAAGCGCGAGTTTGAGAAGTCAATTCGAGCGATGGGCGTCAGAGAACCAGTCGAGGAAGTTTTTCTGACCTTTTAATGTGAATTTAGCGACGCACTACATATATTGCATTGGCTGCAAGTACACGCCGGCGATACCTGATCGGAAATGGGACTCCAGACAGGCATAGACAAAGGCGGCAAAGCTCTTGCAACAGCTCTCCTCAGGGCAAGCGGCATCTATTCGTTCTATGAGAGACGTCTAGAGTCCGAAATAATGAAGTCACCCCTGCCAAACCATATTGCGATTGTGCTCGATGGAAACAGAAGGTGGGCCCGGCTCCATCTGCTTGATCCGGCCATCGGTCACAACCACGGGGCTGACAAGGCCGAAGAGCTGCTAAACTGGATACATGACATTGGCATTAGGATAACCACGCTCTACATTCTTTCAACAGAGAACCTCGAAAGAGACGATGAGGAGCTTCAAAACATCTACAAGTTATTGGAATTAAAGCTTCAGAGGCTCTACAGAGACGAGCGCGTCCACAAACGCAGGATGAAGATCAAGGCGATAGGCGACAAGAAGCTTCTGCCGCGCAAACTCCAGGAGATTTTGACTATGCTGGAGGAATCGACTGCCGAGTATAACGAAATGTTTCTGAACATCGCAATAGCATATGGCGGCCAGAAAGAGCTTGTGGAAGCGGTAAGAAAGATAGCACAGATGGCAAAAGAAGGAAAGATAAATGTGGATGAAATAGATGAAAAGATGATTGAATCCTGTCTATATACGTCGCACCTGCCACAGCCATCTCCAGACCTGATACTCAGAACATCCGGAGAAAAGAGGCTTAGCGGTTTTTTGATTTGGCAGAGCGCATACTCTGAGCTGATGTTCATGGATGTGTTCTGGCCAGAGTTCCGCAAGATAGACCTAATGAGGGCTATTCGTACGTACCAGCGCAGAGTTCGCAGATACGGCAAGTAGTTAGCTAGCCAGTTTTTATTCGACTACCTCCACCTCCACCGCTTAACAGTAGCCCAAAGATTCTGTCATCTTCAAGGACGTCATAAACATCCCCCAGCTATTGAATGTCCGATGTAGATGTACGCTATCAATTCTGATACCTCGACAACAGACCCAGTGCGATGTGGGCGAAGAAAGAGATGATCAAAAGGACAGGTTTCCTTCTTCCCGCATTCGTCGTGCGCTAGATGGAAACTTCTCGGCTTTGGAGCATATATGAGGACAGCAGAAAAAGCTATGGAATGACGATCATTATTATCGCCTGCAAGATTTTATTATCCAGTGAGGGTTGCAGGCTTTCGCGCTAGAATGTGGTAAGATAGCTTGTTTGGTTCCAACAATGTTGTTTCTGCGCTACGGTAACAATATCGATTTGGAAAAACCGGTATTATCATAAAGGGACAAAAAGAGGTTAGGTACCGCAGCTTGCGGTTACCAGTCTTTTCTAACGAAGCTGCCGAGTTTGCCTGTTCTAGCAGTTGCTGCAATGATTCCGACGAGCGCTACAGCAAGTACGATTGCAGCGATTGGGCCGAACTCTGGGATGATGTGGTCACCTATGATCTCGATTTCGGTCGTACCTGCTTCAAAGTCAATATGGAGTATGTCTTCTGTTTCGCTGAATTGCTCGTAATCGTATTCTACCAATATTTCGTCAGCAAATACCGCATAGTCTTCGTTGTTTGCATCGAAAGTTTCTTCATCGAATCTGATCGATAGAGTTCCTTCAGAGTTAGCTACTAGCGATGCGAGCAATGTCACGGTATTTACATCACCTGTAATGCTGGTCAGGCGGTTGCCGCTGCCAGTGATCCTGTAGTACATTCTATGCGGTTCGCCACCAATCATGACGTCGATTGGTGTCCATTCAGACTCTGTTGCTGTGAACTGGAATGTTGTTTCCTCAGATTGTCCCCTATACGTTACCAGTACAGTGTACTCACCGTTAGTATTCATCAGACCACCGGCAGTAAAGGAATATCGGTATGATCCATCTGCCGCAGCTTCAACCTGGTCGATTCTGTCACGGTTGCCCTGCGGATCAAGAATCTGTATCAATATCGGTTCACTAGCAACCGTCACCATCAGTCGACCTGTGATCGTGATCGTGTCGCCTGTTTGATAGCTGTCTGCGTCCGTCTCCACGGTCAGCGCCGTTTGTTGTGCATATACCGCGCTCATCCCGCTCCCAAGAATTAGAGTGGAAGCAATGATTGCAAGTAATATGCCTCTAGAGTGTTTTGCCGTTTCTTTTGGCATTTCTTCTATAAAAAAGATAACCGTAATTTAAAAGGTTAACTGAAATAATCTCATTCGTTGAAATGCAAATAAACCTTTTAAGCATCATCCGACCTTATGAGAAATTAATTCACCCTCATGTGCGCTTGGACTGCTGGATATGAGTCATATCCAGCAGTCCAATGCTTGTGTGAGCTGTTATATAATAGAGTTTCAGGACTTTTGCCTTCTAGCCTTTTATGAAAAGGCAGATGCTTCTGTAGGGAACAAATTACATTAGCACAGCAACAGTCATCATTTTCACTTGGAATGATTAGAGAAAAGAAAAAAGATGTGACGAACGAGCGCGTCGACACTGGGCATCATCTAGACAATCGGGGTGGTCGTGGTGGTCACAAGTCATCTACGGTTCACAGTCGGCAATCGCATTGCTTGACGGAATACCGCTTCCTTCGAAGACGAGTTCAATATGGCCCAACTCGAGAAAATCCGTCTTCGCTGCAGGCCGTGCACCTCCGCGTATAGCTTGCAGATGTTGCCATCGTCAAACGCAATTGCTTTCAGTCCTTCAGAGTACCTTGCATTGTGTCATTGGATTCAACCGTGACCAAGGCGGGATCCATCGTAGCGGCTAGTAGGTACCCAAATTATCCGCAACAGAATAAGGAAAATAGTTCAGAAAAAGCGTTCAGAGTACCCCTCTATACACACAGTTTTTTACAATACCATGCAAATATTATTGTCGGCTTTGATAGTAAACAAGATCTCGGTAATATCACATTAAGTGCTAATAGATGAATCTTGCACCATACTCCATAAATTCTACATGAAAATTAGTAGGCCATGAGAACTGCTCTTTTGGTGGTTATAGCCAGCACGGTGTCCGCTGGTCTTACCGCAGCGGTTTTTGCAGGTCCTTTGGTGTTGAGTGGCAACGCGACTGCGACTGATTCGAAGATCGATGCATTTGATACATCCCCTCGAAGGCAAGTCGCTCAGATCCGGGGAATTCCTCCTGTTGGTAGACTCCGGCGCTGATTGAGTATGGTCACGTAGCATTGAACATACCGTGCGAAGTGGACGGTGATGAGTCAGAATCTGATATTGCAGTAGTGGCCGGAGTTGCACCAGAGTTGTCAGAAGTCGAGCTAGAATATGTGGCAGAGTTGTCAGACCCGGACAACGATAGATGCATCTTCCACGTGGATGTGCCAGAGGGTGACGGAGATGTTACAGACATTGCCGTGATCAATACCGGCGATAATGGCATCGCCTTTGAGAGCGGCATGTTTGTATCGACATCAGTGGGCACTTCCGACTAGGAATAAGCCCACTCCTTTCCTTTCTTTTTACATCAATGGATTATCACGATATAGAACCCTCGATGTTGGGAAGTCCTTGAGGAATGGCCAGTAGTTCGTTTATTTTTCAAAAAGGAAATGAAAGCATAGCTTGACAGAATGCTCGGGCAGAGCGTCATTCAGGCCCGTAGCACGTCACGGTGTCGTTTACCCCAATGAGAACTTGACTCTTGTAGAGAACAATTTTGAATCCAGAAGGGCCTGCAAATCAGAGACCTCGGATGCTGTGTAAGAGGGAAAAAGCTACAAGAAGGGCCGCTGTACCGATGCGGTCAATGAAAATCAGTTCGAATATTAGCTTGAAGGTATTGGCAACAAGAACAGATACCAAGTAATTAAGAAATTTGATTGTTAGAGTAATGCAAGCATAATAATAGCGATGTTGTAGTAAGCTAATTTAAAATCTGTAATATGTCATCCTATGTCAGAAAGAGATTTCCGCTCAGGCCCGTAAACATCACCTCAGCGGTTTCGGCCTTTATCTTTGCCATGATTTATGGTTTGATAGAGCACATGCTTCTTGCAGGTCCTATGGGTCTGGATGTATTGACTTATCCTATGAACATACATCTTGCGGGACAGATTTACTTTTACCACGTCATAATGCTGGTGATGGCGATTCTGGTTTGCTTTAACCCGTTCTTTGACAGGCTGATTTTTAGGACAAACAGGAGAATAAAGATGCAGGGGCTACTGTGGGGTACGGGGAACATCTTGAATTTCATATGGCTAGAGGACATGTTTTACTGGGTCCTATTCGGCGAATGGCCCAAAGATGTCATGACTCCATTCCAGATCTCATTTTACGGGGTAGTGTGGTGGTATCCCGTTGCATTTGGTGGAGCTCTATTATTATACTATCTCACTTCACAAAGCATAAAGAAAGCACCGATCCGAGCGGAAGTGGACAGTTCTTAATAATTTTGCGTGCGATTAACATGCCGCACTGGACGGAAGAAAGCGCACTATCATAGGCATTATAGTAGTAGTAGCCGTTGCCATCGGCATAGCGGCAGCTCTGGCCCAGCTCCGATACAGACCTGTAGAAGTGCTTCCTGATGACGATGACGGAACTACTATTATTGCCGATGACACAGAACCTGAAATCATTGACGTTGTGTCAGCGAGATCCGCGTTTCCATTTGTGCAGCGGTGGGTAGTTCAGTACAACAACGAGGCGAGTTCTGGAAGGGTCGAGATCGGTTATTACCTAGACGAACCCCAGTTTACGGGCGACTTGGCAATTGTTGGAAAAATCCCGAATACTACAAAATCCCGCTACATTCCTATTAGTGCTCAGGCTGCAGCCATCGTCTACAATATCCCTAGCTTTCCTGATATTCCGTCAGGTCTGAAGCTCAACGCAAATGTGCTCGCCCAGATATTCAATGGCACGGTAACACGCTGGGACGACCCGGCCATAAGGGATCTAAATGCGGGAATGAACCTTCCTTCGGAAAGAATAGTGGTGGTGCGTGAAAGGGGTAATAGTAGCACCCTTGCCCTGATAGAGAATTACCTTTCTGGAGGTCTCACATGGCAGCCCAGTAGCATTAGAGTTATGGGTCCAGACGAGCTTGCAACCACTGTGAGAACGACGCCATACTCAATTGGATACGTCGATTTTTCATATGCAATCCAGACTAGAATGACGTTTGCAGCCATGGAGAATTCGGATGGTGAATTTGTTCTGCCCTCGATGGAATCTATAGAGCAAGCAGTAAACAGCTCGCGGATAATTCAAGACTTTGTGGGAACCGACAACCCGTCCGATGCTATTTTCGCCAAGACCAGCATCATCGGGAACACTTCGTACCCCATCACCGGACTCTACTATGCTAGATTACCGGGCAGTGTATCAAATGCCACAATCGATTTCGTAGAATGGATAATAGACCAAGACGGCGGGCAGCGCGTTCTTTCAGAGGTTCAATACCCGTCAATTTTCAAACTCGACAATTCCTTGACAGCCTACGCGAGGGCAGTTATCAATGGCACTGGTCCAGAAGCGATCAGAGATTGATGTCAGAATTTCAATAACATTTTTTGCTTGTTCGTGAAATGCATGTGCTTCTTGTATCAAAACATTCTTCTCGACCCAACTTGCCCCGTTCAACAGGGAATGCACACCTTGAATCGCGCTGAAAACCGCTGAAATATTCAGGTAACTCAACTGTCGCTTCCAGCCTACGAAGCGCAAACTGCCGTCGCTCTGCCATGATTTAGCTTCAGTCATGAACAGTAGTAAGGGTTTTCCGCAAAAAAGGTCTCTGTCTATGTATGCCACTTATCGATGCGAGCAGGCAGACTGCGCTTGTGTTCGCTCTTGTCCATCATTTCCTTGACCCTAAGCACGCTTTCCTCCTGGATACCGAGCATTTTTGCCACAGTTCTTGGTTTTTTCTTCATCATCCGTTTGTCCACCAGGAGACGCAATACGGGATCAATGGTTTCATAGTCCATGCCTAGCTCTTTTTCAGCAAGGTGGTCTGCCCATAACCGGGGGCTGCTCTTTTTCTCCGCTATTGCTTCAGGAATCCCTAGGTGCCTTGCGAGAGCGCGTACCTCTGTCTTGTAGAGGCCTGCGATGGGCAGGAGGTCTGCCGCGCCGTCTCCAAATTTTGTAAAGTAGCCAAGATACAGTTCGCTCTTATCAGAAGTGCCCACAACGAGGTAGCCGTTAAGCCCTGCATGATGATAGAGGATATTCATCCGGATCCTTGCCATCAGGTTACCATTTGTCTTCTTGTCGTACCAGGGCAGGATCTCCGCATACTTTCGCAGAAGCGGACCGATGTCTATTATCAGGTATCTTACTCCGAGTGAGTTGGCATGATCTACCGCATCCCGAGTATCCTGCGCCGGTGTTGCATCACTTGGCATCACAAGTCCGAGCACTCTTTCTGGACCGAGCGCGTTTACCGCCAGCTTTAGCACAACTGCAGAGTCAAGGCCGCCGCTCAGGCCTATAACCAAGCCCTTGGCAGAGCTCTTGGAAACATAGTCAGAGATAAAGCGCTCTATCTTCTTTGAAGTGTGGGTGAGTCTGGCAGGTGCCGGCGCGTTTTTCACTACGCAATAGATTCGCAGCGGGGGTCATATTAAATGCTCCACGTCGAGTTGCCTTGCGGCCATAGGTCATTTGCACAGGGACCATATGACCATACAGGCTAATCATTATTAACGGTAACAACTCAAGACGAAAGCGTGTAAGTAACGATGGAGCCAAAAATCCAGTCGACGTCGTGGAATCCAGAGATAGAGAAGGCCATTCTCAAAAAGTGGGAAGAGCAGGACATTTACCG
>DATLXY010000422.1:0-7478 GCA_035575335.1 Nitrososphaera sp.
GGCTGCCCTGCTTTTATTGAGTTCCTGATTCTTACTGTCGCAAGAAAGGGAAGAAAAATGCAAAGGATAAATGATGGCCTGCGAGCCTTTGATTGTTGCAGAATCAGGACGTTCCCTACAGGATTGTGCGAAGGGATGGTATTAGCGGCTCTTGCTCTGCAACTTTTTACCTGAAGGATTGCGTTACCGGCCTGAATGAAAATGTCAGCGAAAAATCAGTCGACGTGATCGTTACGTCGCCACCGTACAACATCGGCATCGGGTACAGCTCTTACAACGATGCCTTGCCAAGGGAAGAGTACCTTGTATGGATGGAGGAGGTGGGCATCTCCGTCAAGCGAGCCCTTGCTGACGATGGCTCCTTCTTTCTCAACATCGGCAACAAGCCAAGGGACCCGTGGATCGCATGGGACGTTGCCTCGGTGCTGAGGAAGCATTTTGTGCTGCAAAACGTGATCCACTGGGTGAAATCGATAGCGATAGCCAAGGCAGACGTAGGCAACTACCCCAATATTGCCGGTGACATTGCTGTTGGACACTTCAAGCCCATCGTGAGCAACAGATTCCTAAACGACTGCCACGAATACATTTTCCACTTTACAAAGAGGGGAGACGTGCACCTCGACAAACTGGCTGTGGGGATACCCTACCAGGACAAGACGAACATTGGCAGGTGGAAAGCCGCAAAGGAGGACCGGCGCGACAGGGGCAACACGTGGTTCATACCATACGAGACGATAAAGAGCAAGAGCCAGCGGCCGCACCCGGCCACCTTCCCAGTCAAGTTGCCGGAGATGTGTATAAAGCTCCACGGCAAGGCAAGGCTGGTGGTGGACCCGTTTACGGGCATCGGCTCCACAGCTGTAGCTGCCATGCGACTTGGAGTCTCCTCTTTCGTTGGCTTTGAAATAGGCAAGGAATATCTCGATATTGCGATTGCTAGGCTTTAGTGGCGGATATTATAATCACTGGGTTCCTTGCTAGCATCATCGTGCCTGTCGTGACCTTGCGTGCCTTTGCTATCGTCACCTGCGTGACGTCTACCTCTGCAAGCTCTAGGTCGTTTATTGCGGCGAGAGCCTGGTACACCGTCTCGATCAGTATTGTGTCGATGACTATTCTGCCGCCTTTCTTCAGCCTGCTGACTGCTAGCTCAATCACCCTTCGCGTGTCCCCCCACGTGCCACCAACCATTACCGCGTCGACCTGCGGAAGGCTAGGCAGAACATCCTGAGCCTTTCCCAGAATGACCTCTGCCTTTACGCCAAACTTCTGTAGGTTCCTCTTGGTCAGCTCGACAGCGTTCTCGTCAAAATCGATTGCATATACTTTTCCGCTTCCCGGTGCCGTCTGCAAGCAAAGCTCAACTGTGATGCTCCCGCTACCGCAGCCGACATCGATGGCAGAGTGGCCTTCCTTCAGTCGTAGCTTGCTTATCGCTATCGCGCGGACGTCCTCCTTTGTTATGGGCACATCTTCGGTTCTGTCGAATAGCTCGTCAGGGATGCCGGGTGTGCGATAGTCCCACAACAATTGTCTCTCGCCTGTAGTGAAAAGGTCTGATATTTATTAACTTGGCATGTGTCGGCGGACTCTATCTGGTCTTAACCGGTGCCCTTGGGCTGCATATCCATGCTAGGGTCAGCGGTAGCAGTGGCTGTGAACCTGTCCATAACCGCTGATATGGTAGCAGGCATCTTATAACAATAATTGAGCCTACCGAAAAGTTCGGTATTAGTAATAGTAGTTGACTAACTTAGAACGATAGACTGGTGGAGCGCGGTGTACACTATTATCATGAACGTCAGGAGCAGGAATATGAAAGGCATAATCCCCTCAGTCGCAACCTTCCTGCGTTTGTCCTTTGGCACGTTCTTGACGATTCCTCTACCGATCGCAAGGGAGATGAAATAGAACACAATTGCCATTCCGATGGCAATGCCTACTGATGTGCCTTGGTCCAACTTACCCGAAGGGTCAAACGGAACTAGAAGGGCTGTTACGATTCCTGCTATTACTCCCAGCATTGCCCGCATGTAGTATACTCTTTCAAATACGTCCAAGTTGACGTCTTGTGGTTAAATTACAGCCGGTAAAATGCCTTGCGGTATCGCGCGTTTCCACTGGAGAATACCAAAAATTTGCATTTCGACTTCTTTTCCGGTCGAAAAGTTGTTCCCGAAAACTAGTCGGGGCTAGGTGAGAATAGCGCTTTTAAAGAATTCAGAATCAGTGAAACAGCATTCGTCCTTCCAGTATTTACTTACGCGTGCCACTTGAGGACCGGCTAAATCGGGATGGAACAGGAGAGGATACACCGTGTCATGAAGACCTTGTAGACCGTGAGATGGGAGTGAACTGTCGTGAAGCAGGCCCTGCGGTCTTATTACCCCTTTCCCACAAGTGAACTGTAGATAACGTTCAAAAATATCTTCTAGTAAGAAGCTTCTTGATGTCCGGTGGAGGCTTGGTGCCTGCTGTTGCAGCTGGGCTTGCGATAGGGATCGCTTTTGTCATCACATTCTCTCTGAAGTTCATTCCTGCTGCCACAGCGCTATCAGATGAGGAACTCATAGAGCGAACCAAGAGGCTGGAAGAAGTCCAGCTTTTCCTTGATCTCTATCCGGATTCGGAAGTACGTGTTGTAAGAGATGATATGACTGAACAGATCCATATTTTCTATTCTGTCGAGAGACAGGTCCGTGAGCCTAAACCGTTCGACAGCGGTACCGTGACGAAAGAGCTTGAAGCAATGTTAAATACACGCGGACATGTTTGGATTTCAACGCTGACATGCGGAGATAGGATATCAATGACTATGTTTCATGTCACCAAAGACATGGTAGTCAATGCATGTTTTCATGGTGCTGGGAGGGCAAGTGACTCACCACCTGTCGCCAATGATGATGTTGAATGAAGACATTTGAATATACTTGACAATACAAGATCTTAAAACTGCTCACCGTGACGGCGGCAGCCGATGGCCGGCAGCCGGTTGACTACAGCAGTCAGTAGTTTCTGTAGTTTCGGCAGCGAGAGCGCTCCCACTCGGCCCCATTGTTTAATATATTTGCGGAGTCCTCTCTTCTCTCGCAAGACATGGAGCTCTCAGGCATTGAGTTGAGATTTCTGGTCAACGAGATCAGGAACAGGGTTACCTCCGGGTATTATGTGAGCGGCATCAATGCCATAACAAAGAGCTCGCTCCTCATCAGGCTGCACCATCCTACACAGCAAGACATTATGCTTGTAGTGTCCACAAGGGGCATCTGGATAACACGGCTCAAGTTCAAACCACTCGAGGAGAACAAGCTCGAGGGCATCGCCCAGAAGGAGATCGAGCGCGCCAGGATAGAATCGATAGAACAGGCCGGGAGTGAGCGAATCGTCTCTATAAGATTCCGGCACCCTGATGGAAAGGTGAGGATCCTCGTCTGCGAGTTCTTTGGCGACGGCAACATAGTGATATGCGACGAGAACATGCAGATACTTGCCATCCTCAACCCGATCGAGGTCAGGCACAGGATCCTCAATGTTGGCCTGCGCTACGCCTACCCGCCAGCAAGGGGAGTCGACGTATTCGAACTAACACTTGATAAAATGCTGTCGCTCCGAAACGAGTCAAAGAACCTCGATGTCTTCAGGTGGATCGGCCGTAGCGTCTCGATGCCCAAAAAGTTTGTAGAGGAGGTGGCCAGACGCGCAGGCGTCAGGGACAAGCTTGCCGGCCAGCTGTCAGACGAGGAGGTGGCCAAGATCTATTCTACCATCAAGAGCCTAGTCGATGATGTCAGCACAGGCAGGAACCACGAGCCGGTGGTCATCATGTCTGGTGAAAAGCCTGCCGGGGCGCTGCCGATAATCACAGACGAGGCAGCAAACATGAGCATCAAGAAAGTTCCATCATACATGGACGCGGTCGACGAGGTACTCAGCGCGGAGACCCTCGACATTGGCCGCAGCAGCAAGACCCTCGACCTTGACAGGCAGATTGCTGTGCTCGAGCACGACCTTGAAGAGCAGAACAAGGCAAAGGAAGCGGTGATGCAAAAGTCGGCTTCCATCCGCAGGCTCGCAAAGCAGCTGATGGCTCTGTCGTACCAGAACCCCGACGACGGCATGATCCACGACGTCCTTGCTGCCAACTCCGCATTGATGGTGACCGAAAAAGGCGTGAAGTACATCGAGGTGGCCGGGGAGCGTGTGGAGATGCAGCCAAGCCTGGCAAAGGTAAGCTCGATGCTGTTTGGAAGGGCAAAGGAGATGGAACGCGGCAACGCATCGATAGAAGAGGCAAGGGCCAGATTGCTGGCGCAGATCGAAAAGCTGCGCAGCCAGACCGCTGCAATCCACAAGAAAGTGATCGTCAAGGAGCAGGTTCCAAAGGAGTGGTACGAGCGCTACAGGTGGTTCATCACCAGCGAGGGGTTGCTGGCCATAGGAGGCCGCGACGCCTCCTCCAACTCGGTTCTGATTCGCAAGCGCCTTACAGAGCACGATATAGTCTTCCACGCTGAAGTGCACGGCTCTCCGTTCTTTATTGTCAAAAATGCAGCCGGCCAAGCACAGGAACACAAGATCGACCAGTCGCTTCTCGAGGTGGCAAAGGCAACAGTCTCCTTCAGCAGGGCGTGGAAGGATGGCCTTTCCAGCGCCGATGCCTACTGGGTCATGCCAGAGCAAGTGAAAAAGGGCGCGCCGACTGGCCAGTTCCTGCCAAAAGGCTCGTTTGTGATAGAGGGTAAGCGCAACTACCTGAAGGGAGTGGAGATCAGGCTCGCCATAGGGGTCGTTCGCTTGAACGGAATTGAGACACTCATGTGCGGGCCGGAAGAGTCGGTAAAGAGGAGGGCGTTATTCTACGCCGTGCTCCTGCAGGGAGGTCTGGATCCGATGAACGCAGCAAAGAAAGTGAAATCGGAATTTGTCAAGCTGGCCGGCGAGGATACCGAGATCGCAGAGACGATCAAGCGGATCAGCCTTGACGACTTTGTAAGGGCACTGCCTACAGGGCAGTCGAGGATATCCTTCGCCGCTAGGGGGCCGACAGATAAGTAATTAAAGAGAGAACACGATAACTCTTCGTGGTTAAAAAACCAGTCAGGCAGCACGCCGACCCGAACATGACAACGCGCGTCCTCGTAAGAGACATTATGAACAGCCCTGTGGTCTCTGCTTCTCCCGACGACACCGTCCTTGACATCGCGAAAAAGATGAAGGAAGAAAAGATAGGCAGCATCGTCATAATGGACAAGGACGAGCCTGTTGGCATTGTGACCGACTGGGACATTGTTTCAAACGGCTTGACAAAGGATCTCAAGCCAAGCGCGATAAAGGCAAAGGACGTGATGCAAAAGATCCACACGATCGAAAGTGAGGAAAGCGTCACCGAGGCCGCGCGCCAGCTGAGAAAACACAACATCAAGCGCCTCGGCGTTGTCTACAAGAACAGGCTTGTGGGGATCATTTCTTCCTCGGACGTTATAGCGGTCACACCCGACCTTGTCGACGTCGTCTCCGAAAAGGCGGCAATCATAAGGGGCGAGCTTGGCATTACCCGGCCTCCGGCCAATATCTCCGGATATTGCGACGAATGCGGTGAATGGTCAGACCTCCTGCAGTACAGTGAGGGGACATTCATCTGCGAGGTATGCAGGGGCGAGTCTTCTTCTGTTTCCGGACCGGAAAGCTCCTAGCTTTATCGCAGACGCCATGCTTGGGAGCGTGGCTCGCAAGCTCCGCATCTTCGGCTTCGACACTCTGTACGTCGCGGATGCATCGGACGATGAAATCTTGAAAATTGGCATTGAGCAGAAGAGGGTTATCCTCACAGCAGACAGGGACCTGTTCCGGCGCGTGGTCAAAGCTGGGGCCGACGGGGTACTAGTTGAAAGCTGGAAAGGAGACGACGTGCAGGATCTGGTTCACATCCTGGCAAAGAACGGTGTCACCTCCGTCGACCTTGATGGCATAGGCTACAGGTGCTCTGTGTGCAACGGTCTCCTGGAAGCCAGGACTCCTAGGCAGGTCCGTGACTCGCTGCCAAGCGACAGGGTCGCAGAAATTCAGAACGAGTTCTACCAGTGCACCAGCTGCGGCAAAGTGTACTGGGAGGGAAGCCACCTGAAGCGTTTGAGGGCGCTGGCAAAGAGCGTGCAAAGAAAGCTCCACTCCACATCATCAACAACAACAGCAGCGGCAGAGGCATCGCCAGCAGAGGCCACGTGATCCAGAGTTCTGTTATTTTCTACTACAATAACAATTGCGCTATCAAAAGGTTAAAATCGGGTGAGAAAGCCGAATTCAACCAAATGAGCGCAACTTCTGCTTTAGAGCGCACTATAAACAAGGTTTTGTCACAAAAAGAAGCAGAACTAGTTTCAAAGATAGATTCTGCATATCAGGAATCGCTGAACAACCTTGAAGCTTCTCGCGGCAAGCTGGAGGAAGAGCGCGCAAGAATAATCGAGTCTGCCAAGAAGCAGGCAGAGAACTTGAAGCGCCAAATAATTGGGACTGCCCGGCTTACCGCCCGCAACCAGGAACTCTTGACCATTGAAAACGCCGTTAACAAGGCCTTCGAAGAGGCTAGGAAAAAGCTATCCGCTTCCAGCACAAAGGACAGCTACAAGGCGCTGATGAGCAGCATCGTAGAGGAAAGCATTTCGTCCGTGGGCTCGGACGAAGTTATCATTGAATGCAACAAGAACGACACCGAGCTTGTCAGAAAAATAGTTGCCGAGCTGCAGAGCAAGAACCCAAAGGTCAAGGCGAGGGTATCTGAACAGAACATTGATGTGCTGGGCGGCATCCGAGTCAAGTCCGCAGACGGCAGCATGACATTTGACAACACACTTGATTCTCGCATTGAAAGACTCAAACCTTTAATAAGGAAAAACATAGCCCAGATGCTGAGAGGAGAGGCGTAGAGGAGTATATGGTAGCAAAAGGCAGAATTGTCTGGGTTAGCGGCCCAGCGGTCAAGGCAGACGGCATGTCTGCAGCAAAGATGTATGAAACAGTCGAGGTGGGCGAATCAAAGCTCATCGGCGAGGTAATCAGGCTGACAGGCGACGTTGCATTCATCCAGGTATACGAGTCGACATCCGGCCTGAAACCCGGAGAGCCAGTGGTTGGCACCGGTCAGCCTCTTTCGGTCCTCTTGGGTCCGGGCATCATCGGCAGGATCTATGACGGGATCCAGAGGCCACTAGATGAAATCGCGGCCAAGTCTGGCGCTTTCATCGGCAGGGGCGTTGTGACGACCCCGGTCGACATGAAAAAGAAATACGCATTCAAGCCCAGCGTGAAGAAGGGCGACCAGGTGGGCCCGGGTTCTATTCTGGGCACAGTCGAAGAGACTCCGCTGCTGACTCACAGCATACTGGTTCCCCCCGACCATCCCGGCGGCAAGGTGGTAGACATCGCGGGGGAGGGCGAATACGACGTAGGACACGTTATCGCGACCACTGAGAAGG
>DATLXY010000423.1:0-2541 GCA_035575335.1 Nitrososphaera sp.
AATTGTAGTGACGAAGGGGTTGTCACTATGCCCGAATTTGCTGCGTTTCGTTGTTGCCAACAGGTAAGTTGGGCTAGAAAGGACGTCAGCATGAAGAAGAGTCGTTTCACAGAAGAACAAATCGTTGGAATCTTGAAAGAATCTGAAGCTGGTATCAGCAATGCGGAGATCTGCCGGAAATATGCGATTTCCGATGCAACTTCCTACAAATGGTGCGCCAAATACGGTGGCGTGCAGGTAAGCGACGTAAAGAAGCTGAGGGCGCTTGAGGAGGAAAACTCAACGCTGAAGCGATTGCTTGGTCAAAAAGAAATGGAGATCACCGCGATGAAGGCGGTGCTCGAAAAAAAGTGGTAACCGTCGCCGAAAAGTGCGAGGCAGTGAGCATTATGACCGACTCAGGACTTAGTCACAGAGGCGCATGCCGCTTGCTCCGGCTGTCCAGGTCTACGGTCAGTTACGTGCCCGCTGAGCCTGATGATTCCGAGGTCCGGGAAAAAATCTAAACACTGGCACATGCACGCCAGCGTTTTGGATTCCGCAGGATTTATGCCAAGCTTCGCGAGAACGGCGACATAATCAATCACAAGCGTGTCTATCGCATCTACACCGAGGAGAATTTGAAGGTGAGGATGAGAAGACGAAGACGCACACCCTCCACCACCGCTTTTCTTGGTGGTACTCCTATTTCAGGTCTGGCGGAAATCGATCTGAATTTCCTTCAAATTTTCGACGAGCTTCCGTTGCATCTTCTGAACGTCCCTGCCGATCTAGGAATTCAGCATAATACCTCCAATACAGAGGTTCAGATTTTGAGAAACTAATTGTTTTTTGAAGGTATTTCTCAGCTTCAGCGTTTTTCTGTTGGCGTTCATACAAATTCGCGAGTTCAAAGCAATAGCTGACGCGTTGACTGTCGCTTGAAGCATACTCTAACGCGAGCAAGAAATGTTTTTCTGCACGCCGTACATCATTCCGCAGTACGTACAGTTTTCCTAGCTCATAATGAGAGGACGAATCGCGAGGACAATCTCTAACTCGTTGTATGCCCTTCTTTATTTCCTCTTCTGCGTTTATCTGTGCACGCCTTGACTCATCAGCAATTTCTGGCCGATTAGCTTTGCGACTTCCGATATACGTCTTTTCGACCATCTCATCGCTTAAAGACTTTGCCTGAATTTTGGGTAAAAAGGTAAGACCCACCACTATTGATATCAATATGCGTCGGAGACACAACGTCTTACTATTCCCATACTTTGCTTGGTAGTTTTTCTGATTTTAACACCTGTTTCTATTTTGCAGGCCTTATTTTACCTGCAGCTGTTCAGGTCTGTATCGCCGAAGCACCCGATTTTCACTTGCGACCATTCAATAAAGAGAAAGTCCGCTTTCCTGCTAGTGTTATGCTCAACGAAACGACGTGTACAAATGTACTAATCAGCCGGAAATGCTCTCCCGAGCCAAATCGGATTTCGGCCTGTGCAATCTCTCGTACTTGATGATTTTGCTTCCCCCAATCCGCCAATGCATTTTTCGTTAAGCGAGAGTTGCCTAAAATCGACTCACACAGCCGAGACCTCACGGGCGTTCATTCATCATTTGACGAGATGCGCATTCTGTCAAGCTGTTCTGCCCTGCGCAATACCTTGGACGTACCGCATGGCTGAATGGCAAGGAAACAGAAAGAAACGGAGTGGCGCTATGCGCGCCACTCCAATACCCGAACGAGTTCTAGTTGCTTTTGGTTACATTGTTGACCCTCGCCTAGGATTAGCCCCTCCCTCTTGAATAAGTCCATAGGGCCACGTACTCGGATCACTCATATCATAAACTGGATAGCGTCCGGGAGGGGTGCCCTGCTGGGGATCTGTTCCTACTCTCGGCGGGAATGGGCCGTTGGGCTCCCAGTAGTTGGGCGACACCGAATTCGGACCATAACCGGCTGGCATAGGCCCGAGAACAGGAGTTATCCACTTCGTTCGCTCGTATTCCGGAAACACCAACTTTCGGAATGCTTCATCCTCTCGCGCCCTCTCGATCACCTCTCTCGCAGTCGGATCTCCCGCGTTCCAGCCAGGAGGCATATAAGGGTAGTCCTTAAACAAGGGGTTACTCTCTGATCCAGGAACAAGCCATGATGGGCCATTTGATCTCCCTTCCCCTGGACCATTAGATGACCCACTTCGGGAGGAGCCCCCACCGCCATTGGTCCCCCCGTCCGGCTTGCTTGAGCCGCTCTCGGCTCCTGCACCGTAATCCAGGTTCGACGGTGTTATCAGACCCGTTGGTGAAACCACATATCCATCACCCGTGGGGGCGGATCCTCCCCACCAACCCATGTAATTGGCGTACTCTTCCGCATCGGGACGGGCTTCTGGGATAAGGCCTCTTGGGTCGGTCAGCGACAGAGGATTGCAAAATGCATAGGTGTAAAGGTTCAAGTCACCGCCAGCGTAGCCCAGCGGATCGGGCTGCAGGAAGCGGCCTATGGCTGGCGAGTAATAGCGAGCCTTGTAGAAATACAGCCCAAGCTCGGAGTCA
>DATLXY010000424.1:0-2835 GCA_035575335.1 Nitrososphaera sp.
CAACGTGTTCAACCTCCATCAGGTAACAGTATGTGAACAAACGAGCTATATGCAACCGAGACGGTAGATCGTCCATGTTCATAGGCATGGATCTACACAAGAATTACCTGCCAATCGCTGTGATGGACGAAAAAGGGGAGATGTTGAAAAAGTCCAGCATAGACAACGACCTGAAGCAGGTGGACAGATTTTGAGAAAATCGACAATACTTCCAGAGTGGCAATTGAGTAGTCATGTGTGTGGTACAGCATATACCGGCACCTGTTTGAAGAAAGGCACCTTGACGTCGTACTGTCAAACCCGATCGAGCTATCGCATCAGCCAAGACAGACAAGCTGGATGCTATTAAACCGGCCGACCTTTTAAGAGGAGGTTACATAGCCGAATGGTACGTACCTGATAGAAGGACGGTGAACCTGAAAGAGCTTGTCCGGCATAGGGCTTCCCTTGTCAGGATGCGGATGAGGCTGAAGAACAAGGTCCATGGCATCATGCTCATGAGAGGCATCACATTCCCCTGTCTGCGTCTTTTTACAAGGGCATAAATAGACAAGCTGAAAGAGCTTGATGACTACAGGATAAACGCATACCTGAATGCGATAGAGTCGCTTGAGAGTGAAATCAGAGAGATGTGTCCCGCAAGATACTGCAGCTGGCAGAGCTGGACGAGATGGCCAGACCGCTCATAACGATGCTAGGCATCGGCTACTACTCTGCATTCCTGATTGTAAACGAGATTGGAGATATAAACAGTTCCCTGATTTGCGCCACTTTTGCGCCCATGCTGGGCTAGTACCGTCAACACATGCATACACACAGCTCCGGTGGTGTCACATACAACGGCAGGTAACCAAGACGGGCAGCAAGTATCTGCGTTGGGCCCTGATAGTATGTGTTGTCCGCGCGCGCACATACACACACGTCAGGACGGTCAGCGGCATCAACGTATCAAAGTTCTATACAAGGCTTGCAAAGAAGAAGGGAATTCTGTGGCTGCAGTTGCTGCTGCATCGAAGCTGATGCGGGTGGTGCACTGGGTCATGAAGGAGAAGAGGGAGTATCACAGTTAAGGTGGCTAACACGGTTCGAAAATTGAGGACAGAGTCTCGATGAAGTAACTGTGGCATCACCTTGACAAATGGATAGAGATGGTAGTGAGGTTAGGCCTAGAATGGATAATTATCCGTCCATACAATATGCGATTCGCAGTTGTCGTCGGGAGAATGCGCCGCGATGGAGGAGAAGGTTTAAGAGCAGTTCACATTGGTAATTTGCGAATTTCCTCTACCTCTGATGATAATAGAGGCCTCCATGGCCGTCATGATTGTGGCTACAGGAATAACTGCGCCGCGACGAAAGTAAATATTTAGTATGCGCCTGCTTTTTTTTATGTTGCGGCGCTACTTTGTAACGCTGACGCTGGTTGTGATCATCGCCACCACTGCCGTTTCAATGTCTATTACAGCTGTATATGGTCACGGACTTGGAACTGACACGTCGCTTCCAACAACGATTTCAGATAAACAGGTGGTGATCGAAGCATCACTTAATCCGACCTTTATAGAACAGGTCGAGACTGGTAACCCGCGATTTGAAGTCCGAGTGCTCGAAACAGGTAGAGAAAACATCCCTATCCCCAATGTAGATCTCAGGATAGTGGTGAATCTGCGCGAGGAAACCTTGCTTGACCAGCGCTTCAGATCCTCAGATGGCGTCGTGACTGCCAACCTCGTGCCAGATCCAGAGATCGACGGCTGGCAGATAAACGGCAATACGCCGCCCGACCGGGTACAGGTCAGGCAGAGCAGTCCAATCGAGCTCAGGAGCAAGATCATGACAACGGGAGGCCTTTATCATATTGCAGTCACAATCGAGAGAAGTAGTTCTGGAATTACAGTAGATTCTGACAGGATGTTCGATCTTTATGTCAGTATCGGCAGCTCATATGTTTATGATGTGCAAGGTGGGAATCAGATGGTAGTAAAGACTTACTTCGACTACGTTTCCAATTTCAATTATTCGAACGGCACCATTTCATTTGATATGCCATTTACTTGGGAGATGGGATATGTTTCGCAGGTGCCAGTTTTGCATATGGAGGTCCAGTTCCCAAAGACAATTGAAGAACTCAGGACAAACAGCTATCGGGGTACGCTTAATGGTCTAGAGCTTGAAGCACAGGCCATAGTTATTGACGATTATTCTTCAGAGCGGAACCGCACCGTACACTTTGTCGTCAATAACGCAATGCTTACAAGACTTGCCGAAGCAGTGGGTGATACGGATATCGCGAGTTTTGCACTTATGCCTGCCGAAAAACCCAAGTTCCCACTTGATATAATGTCGCTTCCGACCGAAAGGTTCTTGGTTCAGCTCTCATGGGGCCCTGATATCATAGAGTCGGGAACCCCGACAACTTTTGTCATGAACATCAAGGATCCAGCCACCGACGAGATCATCCGGGGCTCCTCTTTTGATTTTGTAGTTTCTCAGGATGGGCGCGAGATCCACAGACAGCACATGTCTGAAGACTTTGGCCTCTATTCGTTCCAGTATACTTTTCCGACCGCCGGCACATTTACGGTATCCATAGATAGGATTAACGGTCAAGGAGAAAGCGCCAAGATCGACCTTGTCGTGCAGCAAGGAAGCAACGATGGCGTTCCGCCACCTGTTCAACAACCATCAGGGTGTCTTATTGCAACAGCAGCGTTCGGCTCCGAGCTGACCCCTCAGGTACAGTACCTGCGCAACTTCAGGGACAGCTATATCCTTTCAACTGCTTCTGGTGCCGCATTCATGAATGCCTTCAACACCGTGTACTATTCATTCAGC
>DATLXY010000425.1:0-7018 GCA_035575335.1 Nitrososphaera sp.
AACGTCTACGAATGGCTGCAGACACCGGGGCACCCTGCTTCCGACAAGAAACCCTTCATGATCCGGGAAAAGGACTGCATATTCTGCATAGCGTGCGAGAATGTGTGCCCACCACAGGCTATAAAGATATTCAAGAAAGGCGGCTAGACTATCAATTAATATTACATGTGGCTTGATCAGTGACGTTGGCCAAATTTCCTGTCGTGGCCACGGGGGGCACATTTGATGAGATCCACATCGGCCACATTGTGCTGTTGTCAAAAGCATTTCAGATAGGCGATAAAGTGATAATCGGTGTTTCAAGCGACGAGTTTGCAACAAGACGGGGTAAGATGCTCAATCACAATTATGACCAGCGCGTAGAAAATCTAAGAAGCATGATAAGGAGGGAGTTTGGCGATGTTGACTATGAAATAACTATGCTCAACGGCGACTTTGGGCCCGCGGTGACCGCAGGAGACGTCAGGGCACTGGTGACCAGTAGCGAGACACAGTACAAGGGAGCGATTCTCAACGAGATTAGGATAAAGAACGGCTTGAGACCAGTAGAAGTAATTGTAGTGGATTTGGTCAAGGCCGAGGACGGCTCACCAATATCCTCCACTCGGATCAGAGCTGGTGAAATTGACTACAAGGGCAGGTTGTTAAAGCGCAGGTAAACAATGTTTGATTACCTGGATTTTATTCGGATCTGTTCGACATTACTCGTGTATCCTGAAACACCCATTGATTATGCTGCAGGAAAGATAATGGCAGGAGTCAAGAACCTGCGTGATGGTCTCGACCCAGACATTCTGGCATACTGGTATAAGCGAATAGAAGACCAGTCCAAGGAAGTAGTGCCGCCGCACCTCAGAGACAAGATCCACTTTAAGCAAGACAGAATATTGTGGATGAAGTTCAAGATAGACGTTTCAAAGAGGGCGGTTCCGTACGTTATGCAGGTGATAGAGGAGTGTATCCCCATGATGCCCTACTCTACAGGTCTCTATTTTAGAAAGGTTCAGGAAATACTTACCGACGAGATGAACAAAGAGCTGCGCTAGGCAAGCATTATCTCTGCAATCGAGCCAGAAAAGTCGCTGGACTGAATCTTCTCCTTGCCTTCCAGCACGTCTAGCAAGAGCGATAGGAGTCGCTCGACATTCTCTTTATCTTTTAAAAGAACTGAGTGCGAGGATTTGTCCTTTAGTTTTATGACAATTTCATTACCAATGACCGCGGCAACACCATCCATATACACAGTTTGGTTTTTTTGTACAGCTACAAGACTTGCGAGTTTTTCCGCTTCGTAGCGATCCTCGCATTCAAATTTGACGGACTTCATTTCGAAAATGGATTTTGGTCGTACATGAATCTGTCAATAACATTCCTCGCTTTTTCCCGCCGCTTCTTGAATTCCACAACAAATGGTTTTGCTCCTCTTGCCAAGTCAGCCTTGCACTCACCACACAAGAGGCTACCACTCTTGCATTTCAGCTTGCGTTCGTCTGACTGCTTCTCGGTATCAAAAAAGTACCGCAAGTACCAGAAGACGGGACAACCCAACGCGTTGGCTCCAAGCTGGCGCTGGAGTGCCACGGTCGGCTGGCCACCGGTGAAAGCACTGGATACCTTCTTTTCCACTATTTCAGGCTCGTCAGTTGTGAAAATCGCGGTCTCTGGCTTTGATGAAGACATCTTGCCCAGCATGCCCAAGCCCGGCAGGAACTTACTGTGTATCTGGGCAGGCTTGTAGTAGCCCATTCTTTCTGCCACATCTCTTGTCATCCTCCAGTACGGATCTTGATCAATTGCAGCAGGAATCAGTACAGGCGTAGGCCTGCCTTCAATGATAGAAGGCAGGAAGCACGGAGCTGCCTGTATCGGCGGAAAACCGACCATGCCAATATTGGTCGAATTTGAAAACCCAAAGACGGCCCTTGCAGTAGAAAATGTTATCCTCTTTGCAACTTCAGTAGCGATCGGATACAGGTGCTGAATGTGTTTTGTATCGATAATTATCTTGGTTTTTTTCGGATTGAAGCCAATTGCAATGATATCAAGTATATTCTCGTATGTATAACGCTCGATCTCTTGTCTCGTCCTGTCCTGGCCGTAAAGGAATTTCTCGTCATCGGTTAGCTGGAACAGCAGTTTGGCGTCAAACTTGTCCTGAAGGTATTTTGTGAATATCCATGGCATTATATGACCCATGTGGACCATACCAGATGGTCCCCTACCGGTGTAAAGGTAAAAGTTCTCACCCTTGCTCTTCTTATCTAATATCCAATCAAAGTCACGGTGCGAGAAAAAGTAGCCCAATTTCAGCATCGGATGGATCTCGCCTGTCATTTCCTTGACCTTATGCAAGAGTTCAATGGTTATCGGCTGCGTACCAAACCTTTCGATCAGCTTGCCGTAGTCAACTTCTCCTTCCACTTCCCAAGGAGTAACCTTAAAGTCGTCATTATCGCTTCTTGCATTGGCACGATCGTCAGCTTCCATGAATACGCAACAACTTGACGTTAAACGTTTAAAAAGTCTTCCACTTTCTGAACTTTAACCAATGAGTGGTAGCGCGCCCACACTGCACCCAATCGAAAGATCGATACTCAAGGCTCTTGCCAGCAACGACCATTCGAAAGTTGAACAGCTTGCAACAACCACAGGTCTTTCAGTTGATCAGGTGAGGCGTGGCATCGAATGGCTCAAATTCAAGAACCTTGTCTCGGTGAGCGAGACGTTTCAGTCTACTTTACTCCTCGGTTCAGAAGGCAAGGAGGCAGTAGTCAAGGGGCTGCCTGAACGGAGGCTGGTAGATGCAATAAAGGAAGGGAAGAGTACAATAGAAGAGGTGCTTGCAAGTGGAGTCTTAAGAAATGAGGAAGTAAATGCTGCCATTGCAGGCGCAAGACGCAATCAATGGATACGGCTGGTTGCAGGCAAGATGCTCCTGGCAGCCAATGCGGGGGAAAAATCTCCAGAAGAACTGTTGCTTGCAAGACTCGGGTCAGGTATTGTTGACATTTCTCAGCTGAGTCAAGAAGAAAAAAATACTCTTGATCGCCTCAAGAGGAGGCCAAACTATGTAGAAATGAAGGAAGAAAAGGAATCTACAATTTCGCTAACAGAAGCCGGCAAGGCGATTATCCCCTCACTTGACGAAGAGGAGACAGAACGCCGGCTCACTACAGAGATGATTACGTCTGGCAGGTGGAGGCACGTAAAGTTCTCCGCACTAGATGTCGAGGCACCCGCACCAGCCGTTTACCCTGGAAGGCGCCACCCACTTGTTGATATCATTGAGGAAGTAAAGGAGATTTTTGTCGGTCTTGGATTTTCAGAAATTGATGGTCCTTTGGTGCAGTCGGCGTTCTGGAACTTTGATGCACTCTTTACCCCCCAAGATCATCCTGCAAGAGAAATGCAGGACACTTTCTACCTTTCAGGTCAGAGACAACCAATCCCTGCAAGCAAGGATCAGATAACCAAGATTGCGGGAGTTCACAAGAAAGGTTGGAATAGCAAATGGGATGTTAGTGAAGCAGAGCGCGTTGTCCTTAGAACCCACACCACACCCGTTACACTACAACACTTGGCCAAGTTAAACCCCGAAATAGGGCGCTACTTTTCAGTCGGCAGAGTTTTCAGGAATGAAAAAGTCTCGTACAAGCACCTTGTTGAGTTTCATCAGGTTGAAGGAGTGGCAACGGCCCCCAAGGTATCGCTTCGGGACCTAATGGGCCTGCAGAAAGAGTTCTACGCCAAAATGGGATTAAAGAAGGTAAAATTCTGGCCCACATTCTTTCCTTACACCGAGCCTTCGCTTCAGAGCATGGTCTACAATGAAAAATTGCAAAAGTGGGTTGAGCTCTTTGGCATGGGAATCTTTAGGCCAGAGGTGACCCGGCCACTTGGCATCAAAAATCCGGTGCTTGCATGGGGAGGAGGTCTTGAAAGAATTGCTATGCTACGCTTTGGGTTGGACGACGTTCGGGACCTCTACAGCAATAAACTTGCGTGGCTCAGGAGTGTGCCGAGATGCCAGTTGTAAATGTGACTTTTGACCGGCTGAAAAAATTCATGCCTGGGATGGAGGTTGAAAAAGTACTTGAAATGTTGCCGTTCGTTGCGCTCGATATTGAAGGAACTGACGATAACGTGGTCAGGGTCGAGTACAACCCAAACAGGCCAGACTTTTCTTCAGACTATGGGATTGCCAGGGCTCTACGGGGCCTGCTGGGGATAGAGACAGGCAGCCCGAAGTTCAAGTTAGCTGGAAATAGCGGGCTAGTAGTAAAGGTCGACCCGTCAGTGAAAGAGGCAAGACCATACATTGTAGCGCTTGTGGCAGAAAATGGCAGACTTGATAACGAAACGATAAAGCAGTTTATTGCGATGCAAGAAGACCTTCATAATGGCATTGGCAGGAGGCGTAAAAAGGCATCCATAGGGATACATAACCTTGATGTGATCAGGTTTCCTGTAACGTACAAAACAGTTGGCGGAAACTATGCCTTTGTGCCTCTTGGAGAAACATCAAGTCGCTCCATTGATCAGATCTTGAGAGAATCTGATGTTGGAAGGCAGCACGGCCACATTCTGTCAGGACTTGACAGATATCCAATCATTGTTGACAGTGCCGGAACTGTTCTTTCTTTTCCGCCTATAATTAATGGCAGCGCAACAAGGATTGACGAGAAATGCCAAAACCTCTTTGTCGAGGTTACTGCAACTGATCAAAAGGCCGCCGAGGACACACTCGCGATAATCGCAGTCACACTTTATGACGCGGGCTTTAGACTAAAGACAGTCGGTATAGATTCAGGCAAGAAGAAAAGGGTCGAAACGCCGAACATGCAACAAAAGATCATAGTTGCAGACATTGGCTATATCAACAGTATCCTTGGGTTGGAGCTCGATGCAAAACAGGTGGTCAAGAGCCTGAGAAGGAGTAGGCTTGACGCCAAGGTAATCGGGAAGAAGATTAATTGCACCGTTCCCCGTTACAGAATAGACATCGCGCATCCAATAGACATCGTCGAGGAGGTTGCCATAGGCTATGGCATATTCAACATTGAGCCAGCATTTCCGCCTTCACCTACAGCAGGACAGAAAAATTCGCTTTCGGCTTATTTTGGGGCGATAAGAGAATCGCTTACAGGGCTTGGAATGATCGAATCGCTCAACTTTTCTCTGACAAGCAGGGAAGCACAGTACGGCGCCTTTGGAATCCCTGAGCAGGACTTGCTGTCAGTTGATGCGTCCAAAAGCATTGAACACGAAATCCTTCGAGATTCGCTTATCCCTTCACTTCTCCAATCTCTCTCGCGCAACGTACATGAAGAATATCCGCAAAAGCTATTCGAAATAGGCAAGACCTTCCGAAAGGACGGGCCAGCAATAAAAGAAGTGTGGAAGGTAGGCGTAACAATAGCTCATTCTGATGCAGACTTTACCGAGATAAGCTCAGTAATGCAAGCGCTCGTGAAATCATGCTTTGGCAAGGAGGCCAAGGCAAAGGCGGCAACAGACCCAATGTTCATTGATGGAAGGGCTGCGCAGATTATTATCGATGATAAGGAAGTAGGCATTATAGGTGAAATCACTCCTCTTGCACTGGAGAATTTGAGGTTAAGGGTTCCTGTAGCGGCACTGGAGATTGACCTGTCTGAAATCATAAAAGACAAATAGTATGACGACATAGTTAACATAACCCCGTTAAAGAGCACGCAGAGGACACATCTTGTGGCTAACCCATGAAAGCGTGTGAGTCAGAGGCGGGGAACACATACACATACATACACACATACACATAATTTTTATAGCCAATGAGCCGGAAGAAGGCCAATAACGATGTCGCAACAAGACGGTGAGAAAAGGTCGTCAGAAAGAAGGCCAAAGGCAATTGCATTGCTGTCAGGTGGCCTCGATAGCAGTCTAGCAGTACGTATGATGCTTGAGCAGGGGGTAGATGTTGAGGCGGTAGCGATCAAGACCCCGTTCTGCGACTTTGACTGTGGTAAGGGGTGTGGCCACAGAGTAAAGGAAGTAGCTGACGAACTTGGAATAAAGCTAAAGACAGTATATTTCGGTGAAGAATATCTCCGGATGCTAAAGAACCCAAAACACGGCTATGGCTCAGGAATGAATCCATGTATCGACTGTAGGAGAATGATGTATAATGCCGCAAAGGAGCAGATGGAGAAGACCGGTGCAGACTTTGTCATCACAGGCGAGGTGCTTTTTCAGCGGCCTATGAGCCAGAACGAGCGCGCGCTCCAAATAATTGAAAAAGAGGCAGGCATGGAAGGAAAGGTTCTGCGACCCCTCTCTGCAAAACACCTCCCTCCGACCGATGCTGAGAAAGCGGGATTGGTAAAGCGAGAGAACCTAGGCTCCATCAAGGGTAGATCCAGAAAGGGACAGCTAGAACTGGCGAGACGCTTTGGGTTGACAGACCCTCCAAATGCAGCTGGCGGGTGCTTGCTGACAGATCCGGCGTTTTCCAAAAGGGTAGAAGATATTATGGAACACTCGGCGGACATCCCCACACTGAATGATATTGAATTGTTGAAAGTGGGAAGACATTTTAGGTTGACACCCAGTGCCAAGCTGGTGGTAGGTAGGAACAAGGATGAAAACGAGATGATAAAGGCGTTGGTAGTTGAAGGCGATGTGGTCATCGAAGCCAAAGAATATGTTGGGCCAACCTGTATATTGCGTGGCAAATATGATGACGCTCTGGTTGCAAAGGCTGCGGCGATCGCGCTGCGGTACTCCGACGCACCCAAACATGTGGAATCAAAAGCTAGGATAATTACCAGTGACAATGAAAGAGAAATCAGTACAGTGCCTGCGGACCCCGACGAAGTCGACTCTATGCGCATGTGAGCTACCCACGTCTTAAGGCGCGGGCTTATTCCTGCTTCCTCGACCGCTGTACGATCTCTCCCTACAGACGTAACTTCCCGGCGTTCCACCGGTAGTTGTAATATTTGCAACCCTCGCTTGAGGATGTCGTTAATAGAAGCGT
>DATLXY010000426.1:0-2187 GCA_035575335.1 Nitrososphaera sp.
GTCAACTGTTTCCCATCTGTCGCCAGTCAAGATCCCAAAGCCCGCCTCCTGTGTGTCTATAGCTAGAATCCCAATTGCCTTATCGTCCTTAAGCATGTCTTTCAGATGGTCTGTCCAAAAGTGATCGTCGCACCGGTAAAGGCTGATCTGCACCGGCTTGGGCGGTATAACTGAGTAGATCTCGATCTTTTCCTTGCCGATCCCCTTATCGTTTGGAATTGCGCCGCAAAAGATTACGAGCCCATTCTCAGGTGTTTCCTTGAAAAGCTTCAGTTGCTCGATCGTCCTGCTTAGGGCGTCTTGTACATGTGTCCTAGTGAGGTCAGATTTAATGTTTGAAGCAGTCCCGGCTTCGTTTCGCAGTTGGGCAATGACATCAAATATCGGCCTTCGCGGCGGGATGTAGACGGTTACAAGCTCGGTTCCATGCCCGGAAATACTCGACAATTCGTTTATCATCTTGGTGAGCTTGTATCTTTTTACCGAATCCCATTTGCCGTCGCCTTCGCTTTTTTCCATCTTGACGTTAACAACAAAAAATTCGTGCGCACATAATATAAGGCTATCAAATCTCACGTCATATCAACCCAAGTTTATAAGTGTCGTAAAGGAAACGGAATTACACTCATCTATGCTACCACGTCTCGAATATATCAAACGGGCTCGCATGAGGCTTGGCATAACCCAGAGAAAGCTAGCGTCACTTACTGGCATCAGCACTTCAATGATAAACCAGATCGAATCGGGGCGGTGCAAGCCAAGCTACGAGACTGCAAGAAAGATCTTCGAGGTTCTAAGCTCACTCGAAGGTAAGACGTCCATGAAGGCCGGCGACATTTGTAGCAAACAGCTCATATCTGTTCAAAAGGACGAGAAGTTGCACAATGCAATAGACATTATGCGTAACAACTCGATCAGCCAGATCCCAGTCTTTGACTCTTCGCGTCTGGTCGGCATATTGACCGAAGATGGCTTGGCCAAGGTCATGGAGGAGAAAGACGATAATGACTTGCGGAATGTCCGGGTCTTTCAGGTGATGGAGCCGCCACCACCTTTAGTAGACGTCTCTACGCCGGCAAAAGCATTGATACCACTGGTGAGATTTGCAAAATGCATATTGGTGAGCGAAAAAGGCAACGTGATTGGCATAGTAACGATTACGGACACGCTCAAGATGGTGGAATAGCATCGACTATTCCTTCAATTTCTCGAGGCCAACGCAACAATCTGCACACTTCATACATTCATTACAAAGGCTGACCTCGGTTCCAAGAGGTAGTGTTGTTCCGCAGAGTGCGCATTCCTTCCTTGATTGAAGCGATGACAACGCCCTACCCTTCTTCAAAAGAATATTTTAATTCTTCCCATACATTCCGCCTTAAGGAATAATAGGAGCTGAACCACCCATCTTGGTTGTTTCGGTAGGTCGATCATGGCTCTTAATATCGTGTTTTCGAACAAGGCGCATGTAGCGCTGACTGTCGTTGTGGGATGCGTCTTCTGGATGATATTTAACGTACTTGACGGTATTTTGTTGTTATCGCCCCTTGCATTCTACTATCCAATACCAGACGACGCGATTATAGGCTTTCTATTGTCATTTATCACTGCCTCACTCGTTGGGGTCGTAGTTAGTATGAATGTTTACTTGTTTAGGAGCATGAACACAGGGGTCACCAAGATATCTCTCCTTTCTGGCTCCACCCTTGGCACTGTATCCAGCGTATGTGCAGGTTGCTCTTCGGTTGGCTTTTACCTTGCGACCACCTTTGGCACTGCTGGAGTCACGGCTTCGACCTTTCTATCAAATTATCAGCTTCCTCTCAGACTGCTTGCCGTCGGGCTCTTGATCTGGGCATATTATGTTGCCCGCAGACGCATTACAAAATCCTGTTCCATACGACCGCCATCCTCATCCGCTTAACTTTTGTTTAGTACCTGACGCGGCACCAACAAATGGTTACACCATATCAAGTTCAGATGTGGAAGAGAGAATAGAACCGAAGATACCAAGACTACCATAGAGTCTGACGCAACACATAATGTCAAGAGTGACGCAGTGTCTAGACAGAACAGACATAGGTAAGATAATCCAGACCAAATCGTGCTCATTTTTGCGGCCACTACCCTGTTGAAGCGGCAACGGAGTGCTTTGAATTGAATCCCAAACACGCTTTCATCAAGAAC
>DATLXY010000427.1:0-5073 GCA_035575335.1 Nitrososphaera sp.
CCGCCGTGATAAAGCTCAGACGCTAGAGGATAAGGTAAACTCGGTGAAACGAAAACTGAAAGAGTGACAAGGGCATTGGTCCATGGCCGTAGAATCGTCGTTTCTACACGTAATTCTTTCACTTGGAATACTGCTCTTTGCCGCCAAGCTCATGGCAGAGCTGTTCCATAGGATAAGACTTCCGGTAGTGCTCGGCGAGCTGTTGGCAGGCATTATTGTTGGACCCTTTGCGATAGGCAGCCTTCCGCTCTTTAACGGTGAGCCTCTCGTTGTTCTGGACGAGACCGTCCGGCACATTGGGGAGATTTCTGCAGTAGTCATTTTGTTCGTGGCCGGACTGCATATCACTCCAACAGAGTTCCTGCGAGGAGGCGCTGCATCGTTCACTGTTGGCTCGCTAGGCGTACTCATACCGTTCTTTGTTGGTTACTATGTATTCACGGCTTTTGGCCTAGAAGCACTCCAATCGATGCTTGTTGCAACTGCCCTTACAGCTACCAGTATCGCGATCTCTATCCAAGTATTGACAGAGCTGGGTAGAATGCATTCAAGTGAAGCGAGGCTCATTCTCGGAGCGGCCATAGTTGACGATATTTTGGCCATCGCTGCGCTTTCCGTGGTCACAACCATGGTGCAAACTGGCAACATTGCCCCAGACATTGTAGAGATCATTATGCTGATTCTTTACATATTAGGCATATTTGCAGCCCTCGTCATAGGGGCAGTTATCCTTGTCCCAAGGATCCTCCATGTGGAGCGGCTATGGCAGTCAAAGGGAAGTATCGAAGGGATAGTCACTGCAGTGTTTTTTGCAGCAGCCGGCATCGCCGCATTTTTTGGCCTGTCTCCGATCGTCGGCTCGTTCGCAATAGGCATGGCGGTCGCGAGCACTCGCGTAATAAGGCGGATAGAGGAGTATGTCGGCAAGCTGGAGATCATTTTCGCTCCTCTATTCTTTGCAATAATAGGCGCTCAGGTGGACCTCCGAGGAGTCAACCTTGAAGTTCTTGTGCTGACGGCAGTGATAGTGACGGTGGCAGTCGTAACAAAGCTCGCCGGCTGTGGGCTGCCTTCCCTGATATTCCTCAGGAACAAGCGAAAATCCATGAAAGTCGGAATAGGAATGGTATCAAGAGGCGAGGTCGGGCTCATTGTGGCCGGTGTTGGGGTATCAGCAGGGGCGCTGTCTTCTGACATTTACACAGCAGTCATCATCATGGTGGCTTTGACTACAATAATTACTCCAATATGGCTCAAGATGGCGTACAGAAAAGATCCGCCGGAACCAGCTGTTCAATCGGCCCAACCGTCAGAGTAAAATAACTAACGCAGTCATACGTCGACGTATACTGTCCCGTTTTCGATCGTCACCTTGTATGTACCAAGATCCTTTAACTTTTGAGGGAACCAAATCATCCTCCCTGTCGTAACATCCCACTTGGCGCCATGCCACGGACATCTCAGCTCTTTTCCATTCAGCTCCCCTTCATGTAGCTCGGCACCAGCATGGTTGCAAATGTTTCCAGTGGCATAATACTGACCGCCCACGTTTGCAACTAGTATTTCCTTGCCGCCTGCAGTGATGCGAGTCATCTTGCCCTCTCCAATGTCCGAAGTCTTGCCAACTAGGACCTTTGCCATCAAAAGAGCTCCGTCAAAGCACTATTTTAATCTCACTGGAAACATCTTCTCTGAAAACTGGGCAAGCCTTTTCAGTGCGTTCGTTCTCTCCTCTCTTTCTATTTCGGCCCCTTCGATCGCGCCGTAGAGGTAGCGGATCGACTGATCATACACCTTCCTGGCCACCGGGTAGGGTACACCATCCTTGCCTCCGTGGGCAAAGCTGTATTTGACCGGGTCTACCCACGAGGCCTTCGATCCGTATATCAGCTCAGCGATCAGAGAGAGCGCCCTTACAGTTGAGCTGCCAACCCCGGGAATCGAAAGGAATTCTTCATAGTTTCTCGGCTGGATATCATAAATTCGCTTGAATAGATCCCAGTCAAGCTTGCTCGGCATCTCATATCCCCATGTATCAATGGGTCGGTCACCGTAACCACCGTTGCTGCCAAGCCAACGGTCAAGAGTCTCCTTTCCCGCCAGCCTGTAAACTGACGATTTCAGGTTATTGATATCCCCCCTGACCAGATCAATGGAAACCTTCTGGTTTTCCTGCGATCCTTCTGAAGTCATATCAAGAGATCTGGCATTCTTGCTGGTGCTGATGATCCCCGCATGCGGTTCAAGAACAAAATTCCGGACACTTTCTGAGAACCAGTGGTAACGACGTGCCATCCTATTTCCAGGGTTCATTCCTTGCTGCACAACAGCCCAGTTCCCGTGCTGATCAAACAGTATGACGTGATGATAGAGAGAATATCCATCCTGCACAGCAGCGCTGTCAACCTTGGCTGCCATCCTGCTCGCATAAACGATCGAGTCTGCGTTGGCGGACGAAAGCCCAAGATTTTGTGCCAGAATGGGAATGTCTCTCTTGGCGGACGTCGACTTTTTGCCCTTGCCACCGGCGATCGTTACACCGTGAACATCAGGCTTGAGCGCCTGCTTCAAGACCCCAGACACTACGGTCGTGACACCTGAGGAATGCCAGTCGAAGCCAAGGACGCAACCAAATGCTTGGTACCATAAAGGATCTGAGAGACGCCGTAAGAATTCAGCGGAGCCATACTCCTCAATTATCACCTTTGACATAGCATGAGATAGCTTGATCATCCTGCGCACAAGATATGCTGGCGCGTGGCCCGTGTGTAGCGGAAGGTTGATGAAAGGAGCCTTCTGCAAAGTTAGTCGCCTTTAAGGAATATTCGTAGCTTTTCTTTGGCGAGTGGATCCGCAGGTGTGAACCTGAGATGTAGACCGCAGCACGGACAGTGGCTGCGAGAGCTTTTCAAGTACACTTCACACCTGCGACAATACCTAAATCCTTTATGATAGGGATTCTGCATTCTGCGGCCATCCGAAACCAGTCTTAGACAAATGTTCTTGCAGGTCAAGTAGCACCATAAGCAGTTACGATGCTTATAACTAGGCCGGCACCCAGAAGGGAGGGAGGGGCGTACATATTATATTCCTGCACCCATAGGAAGCGGCAATGGATGCTGCCAATATCGTAGTACTGATGTCGGCAGGGCTCTTCGGCGGCTTAGTCGACGTGATAACTGGCCTGATAGCAGAATATGGCTACCCTGCCGTCTTTGCGGCAGCGCTCCTTGAGGTGATCTTCCCTCCGATCCCGAGTGAAGTGGTCTTCCCACTTGTTGGATTTACCGCTCAGAGTAGAGGACTCGGGCTCGAAAATGCAATTGGCATGGCAGCCACTGGTGCACTTGGCTCGACCGTAGGCGCGGTTCTGATCTATTTCATCTCTATGAAAGTTGGCCGTGCTGCGATAGTGCGGTTTGGAAGACGTGTGAGAGTTAGCGAGCGTGAAATTGAAAGAGCGGAGATGTGGTTTGCCAAGTACGGCCCAGTTGCCGTATTCACGGGAAGAATGGTTCCGGGAATTCGCGAAATTATTTCGATCCCCGCTGGCATCGGCAGGATGAACCTTGCGAAATTTATCGCATATACTTTTTCAGGATCGCTTGTCTGGTCAGTCATGCTAACCTTGGTAGGATATTATCTCGGAGAGGCATGGAGTAGCTTTTCCGCACAGGCCTCTATGGCTTTTGACATAATCACCATAATTCTCATTGGAGTCATCTTGGCAGGTATTGCCATATGGTACAAAAGGCGCCTAAGGGCGCATGCAAAGGAAAGCGACTAGACGGGCGCCTTCATAAGAAGACAGAGGAGTGCTTTCTGTACGTGCAGCCGGTTTTCTGCCTCAACCCACACCATCGATGACGGACCGTCTATAACGTCAGCCGCCACCTCCATGCCGCGCTTGGCCGGGAGACAGTGCATGAAAATCGCATCCTTTTTCGCCAGCTTCATGATGTCCGAGTTGACCTGATATTTAGGAAGGAACGCAGACTCTCTTGTAGCACGTTCGCCTTCCTTACCTATAGATAAAAAAGTGTCTGTTACCACGATATCAGCATCCTTAGCGGCGACTGCTGGATCTTCAGTTATCACAATATCCGCCCCGGTCTTTTCACCTTCTTCTTTCGCTAGTTTTACGACCTCTTCTAGCGGTTCATACCCTTTCGGGCACGCGACGGTCATGCTTATGCCCATCTTGGAAGAGCCAAGCAAAAGGTCATTGCAGACATTGTCGCCGTCGCCCAGCCATGCGAGTTTCAAACCTTTTAGCTTCTTCTTTTGTTCTTGAATGGTCATTAGGTCAGCCAGAATCTGGCAGGGGTGGAAAGCGTCTGAAAGTCCGTTTATCACAGGAACAGAAGCACGTTCTGCAAGCGTCTGGACATCCCTGTGATCATATACACGCGCCATGATGCAATCCAGATACAGGGAAAGGGTCTTGGCAGTATCCTCTATCGTCTCGCCACGGGAGAGCTGGATGTCGCTAGCACTAAGATAAACTGCGTTGCCACCGAGCTGGTACATGCCGACTTCAAAGCTAACCCGGGTGCGTGTAGATGGTTTTTGGAAAATCATTCCTAGTGTCCTTCCCTGCAAGAGTGGCCGTATCTTGCCGCTCTTTTGTTCCCGCTTCAGCCTGCCAGCTAGCGAAAGAATCAGGCATATTTCGCGCGAACTCAGATCTGCGACACTGAGTATGTTCTTTTTACTTAAGGAGGTCTTCAATGTCTTCATCTGTTAGATATATTACCTTCTCTTCCTGATCATCGGTCTCTTTATCTTCTTTGCTCTTATTCCTTTTCTTTTCCTCTTCCTTCGTCCTTCTATCGCGCTCTTCTTCCTCAATCCTCTCCCTTTCCTCCTCTTCTCTAGCATGCTCTTCTTCACGCCTGCGTTTTTCTGCTTCTTCCCTCTCGCGATCTTCATCACTCTTTTTCCTACCAAACAACCCTCCGAATATTCCCTTCTTTTCCTTCGGCGCCTCGGCTTTGGCAGGTGCAGGCTCGGCTGGTTCTTGTACACTAGGAGGAACAGCAGGCGCGTAGTCGACCTTCGGCTGAGGCTTCC
>DATLXY010000428.1:0-2603 GCA_035575335.1 Nitrososphaera sp.
GCTGCGCCGGGGAAAGTGCGGCAAGCTAACTAAAAGCCAGTGAAAAACAGGCGTTTATGCATTAAATTCCAGAAATTTCTGGCCAAATTCCGACTAGATATCCTTGGAAAAAGAATCCGACCCTTTTTCGAAGCGTTCATACACTTCTGGGCTAGCCAGCAGCCAGCCATAATGGCCATCGTCATGGATATAGCGTACTTCACGCACTCTTGGAACTGCGTGCCGCTTACGTAATGCGAGCACAAATTCTCCCTGAAAAGCGAGCCCTATTCTCTTCGCCTTGGTGGCAGATTTAGGGTCTCGTGGCAGCAGGATTCGATAGCTGAAGTGGTCAGCGGGTTTTGAGATGTACGCCTCGACCATCTTATCGACAGCATGGCGTATGTCGGATGCCTCACGTATTTCGATCGTTTCTATCACCGGGAATCTAGCGTATTGGGAGGCAGACACCACCACAGACTTGGATGATAGTCAGATAAATTCCATCCTATGGCGGACAGTACTGTCGCAGTGGTCGTGGCGGAATCAAAGTCTGAAGAGTCTGTCTCCTCAATCGTATATACGAAAGTGTCCTCGTCTATAAAATGACTGTACATTTTTACTTTTTGTCATAAAGATAAAATTTAGTTTTCGTTATATACAAGGATCTAAATCTAGATTTAGATGTACTTGCGGCTGGAATAGGCGGGTAGCTCCTCAGTTGTATTTAGCAAAGGCTTCCCCAAGGTACTCTGATAGTTTCTTCTGCCATTCAGGGAATCCTTCTGGCCCGTCAGGGTAGTTGTAATAATGATCCACAAGCACCTTGTTCATCGTTGCACAATATTTCAGGTCTTCGGCAAGCTTCTTGTTCATGGCACCTCTTATCATCATGCCAAGCTTGTCAACTGTGCTAAACTCGGGATGCTCTCCCTTGGTAATCTTGTCGACATCCATCTTGCTTAAAAAGTGTTTCATTCCGTAGTTGATCTGTTCGTTACTCAGCCCTTGCAGCATTCTGCGAAAGACTTCGAGTCCGGCAGTCTTGTAGCCATAGTCATTGATGAAGTGCTTGTTGTATTGCCAAAGGCCCTTTTCAGAAGTGTTTCCAGCCTGAATGGCTTCGACGGCATCCTTGCCTGCTATCGTTGCCGCTATGATTGCAGGACCTATGCCGCCAGCGTCAAGCGGCTTTGGCATCCATGCCGAGTCGCCGACTAACATGTAGCCGTTGGCTACAAGACAATCGTTCTGCCTTCTTACTGAAACCTGCCAAGTCCCCCAAGCATTACCGTCGTCTTCTGGCCCGTCTGCTAGGCGCGGGTTCTTAATTATAGGGTTTCTTGCAACATATTCGTCAATTAGAGTCTTGAGGTCTGTGCGTACTCCCATTTCCTTGTTGCGTACGTCAAAAGCCTTTTGTTGCACTCCCAGACCAATGTTCACCTTGTTCTTGCCTTTTGGAAATACCCACCCATAGCCACCGGGAGCAAGTTTTTGATCGAGATGTATAATGCAGTAGTCGGGATCGAAAAAGGTCTTGTCTTCATTGGCGGGGTCGAAATAGTAAATGTAGCGGCCAGTAGCTTCAAGGTCGTCACGGTCGATCCTGCGTTGGATAAACGACTTTATTGGCAGGTTGGTACGAAGGACTGAGGTCACGCCCGTGCAATCCACCACCAGCTTTGCGGTCTTCTTGAAGACCTCTTTGGTGTCAAGGTGCTCGCCCCCGACTCCAATGACAGTGTTGCCGTCAGTGATGAGCGAGCGCAGTGCAACCCGCTCTTTGATCTCGACGCCAGCCTTTGTCGCGTCCCTTAACTGCCTTTGCGGCAGCAGACGCCTGTTAAGAATATACCCCTCGCCGTCAAACGAAATGGCGGTTTCATGGTCAGGTGAAAATGCGATCACGCCCTTGACAGGATGCTCGATCTCTGGATAGCCCCAGCTGATCTTGATCCTTTCTGTCATATAGTCGACGGTGTTCTTGCCTACCGCATCTCCGCAGATCCAGCCGGAGACCGTCTTTTTGCCCTGTTCCGCGATAGGGTTCCTGTCGACCACCAGGACCCTTAGGGACTGGTTCGAATAGTACATAGCGGATGATGCGACGATAAGGCCGGCAAGTCCGCCGCCGGCCACTATGATATCATAATCCCTATTCATCAGACAGCCAAGGCGTGAAGGCGGAAAACGCTATTTAAAGTGTTCCGGCGAGAGATGAGAATAACAGACAGAATATAATATAACAGTCTTGCACGCTAGTCGGATCGAGCAAGGTCGCGATGACGACAGCTGCGCCATTCATATTCTTTGATCTTGGACAGACGCTCATAGACGAGTGGGACTTTATCACGCACTTTGACCAGAAGTTTCTGGAATTGCTAAATGGTTTTGGTGCCAAGATTGACCAGCGAAACTACCGTGCAGTCCGTGACAGCATTATCCGTGATCGCAAGATCGGGCACGGAAGCGTTAGAGAGCTCGTAATCGAGGTATGCAAGATGGTTTCGCCTCCCGGATACGAGAAGGTAATTGCCAGAAGGTTTGAGCCTCAAATAAAGAAAGGCAGGGCCAATTTTTTTAGGTTCTTTGATGACGCGAGGCCGACCCTAGAGGCACTG
>DATLXY010000429.1:0-4065 GCA_035575335.1 Nitrososphaera sp.
ATGGAAGTAGATTTTCTGCAAGGGTCGAATATTCAGTAGAAGAAGAACCTCTTGGAACCGGAGGCGCATTGCTCAATGCTCGTGATTTGCTTGTAGGGCAAAAGTCATTCTTGATGCTAAATGGTGATATCCTTACCGAACTAGACCCAACCAAACTTCAAATCGAAGGGAAGCACACCATAGCTCTGGTATCGCTGCGCAGCCAATTTGGCATAGTTGAAGTAGACGACAATTCAAGTGTCAAAGGATTCGTAGAGAAACCTGAAATCCCTGACCGCTGGATTAATGCAGGTGTCTATCATTTTACAGACGAGGTATTCGAATATCTGCCCAAGAACGGCAATATTGAGATGACCGCCTTGCCTGCGTTGGCACGTGATGGAAAACTGTATGCAGTAAAATACCCCAAGGTTTTCTGGCGCTCCATCGATTCGCACAAGGATATCGAAGAAGCTGCCAAAGAAATACAGGCTGCCAAGCGCTCATGACCACTCAAAAGATGATAGGGTATAGCCTAGGACCTTTGTTGTCAATGCAGGAGGTCCTCACGTTCGCAAAGATGGCAGATTCGAAAGAAAATGTTGATTCCTTATGGGTTCCAGAGTCATGGGGCCGGGAGTCATTTTCAACTCTTGGCGCGATCTCCCAGATAACAAAGAGGGTGAGGCTTGGTACTTCCATAACTAGCATTTACGCAAGGACTCCTGCAACCGTCGCAATGGGTGCTATGACTCTGGACATGCTTTCTGACAATAGGACAGTTATAGGTCTAGGAACCAGCACTGAGGCGATCGTTGAGAACTGGCATGGATTAAGATTTGAAAAACCTGCCAGTCGCATGAAGGAATTTGTAGAATGTCTGAGGCTGATGCTAAGCGGCAAAAGAGTGGACTACAACGGCAAGATCTTCAGAGTAAACAGCTTTAAGATTCTGCACCAACCCCCTAGAGAAGATGTTCCAATTTTTATGGCAGCTGTCAACAAGAGGATGGTAGCGCTGGCGTCTGAAATCGCCGATGGAGTGCTACTTTACCTTCGACCCATTGCCGAGTTGAAAGAGACGGTATCTGAACTGAAGAAAAATGCGCGAAAGAGGAATTTTGAAATTGCCACATCGTTTATCTGTGCAGTATCCGACAAAGCACCGGAAAAGGCCAGGGAACGTGCGGCAAAAACATTGGCATTCTATGTTTCCGTAGGCAAGTATTACAGCAAGTTCTTGTCTGAAAATGGGTTTGCGGCCGAGGTCGAGAACATTAGGTCCGAGTACGGTAAAGGTGGAGTAGACGCTGCAGCAAAATCTGTTCCAGACGGCATGTTGGATTCACTCGCAATCTGCGGCACCAGAGAAGAATGCAGAAGATCGCTGTCAAGGTTCCTAGATACAGGCATAACGCTCCCGATATTGCAGGTAAACCCTGTGGAAGACGCAGAAAGTTCATTTAGGGAAATGTTGTCAACCTTCTAGATTGCGCAAGGTAGCTATCGCTTCTTGGACAACCTCAAAATTTTCCAAGGATTCAGGCATGTCGCTACTTGAGCTTGCGAACAGTCCTGCTGTCGAAATCCTCAGAAAGAATGATAACAATTCTATCAAGATTGACGCAGTGCTCTTTTCAAGCTGTGCAAACGACCAGTACAGCTCTACCATTGTATCCGAAATGCTGGGAATTCGCCCCAAGGTCTCCCACCGGATAGACAACCTGTGCAATTCTGGTACGAACGCAGTTGTATCGGCGTTCTCGCTTATCGCTTCCGGTTTATGCGACACAGCACTTGTGATAGGCGCAGAAAAGGCAGAAAGCCCTGGCAACAAGCTACTCTGGGATATCACTCGAGGATCGTTCATGCTCCCAGTGCACTGGGCTGCAATATTTGCAAAAGCTCACATGCGACGGTATGGGACAACAGAAGAACAGATGGCGATGGTATCGGTCAAGAACCACAAGAACGCGACAAAAAACCCAAAGGCGTTGTTCAGGAAACCGGTGAGCTTAGAAGAAGTTATGAATTCGAGAAAGATTGTAGACCCGATTAAGTTGCTTGATTGTTCTGCCCCGTGCGACGGTGCGTCAGCACTACTTTTGGTCTCCGAAGAAAAAGCAAGAACGTTTGATACTCCTGTATGGATAAGAGGCATCGGTCAGCAGACAAATTCAGCCAGTTTTGCAAAAGCAACTACCGACCTCACAACTGTTGAATCTGCAAAGCTCGCCGCGAGAGAGGCGTACGAAATGTCGCAATTGAGGCCCTCTCAAATAGATGTCGTAGAGCTACACGATGCTTTCACGATCCTAGAAATAATGGCCTATGAAGATTTAGGATTTGCCAGGAAGGGAGAAGGTGGCAAGTATGCTGAGCAGCAAGAAATCACAATAAACCCCAGAGGAGGAATTATTGGCTGTGGCCACCCCGTAGGAACAACAGGCGTGGCGCAAGTGGCTGAAATTGCGTCCCAGCTTGCAGGAAAAGCAGGTCCAAGGCAAGTAAAAGGATGTAAGACTGGCTTGGTTCACAACCTGGCGGCTGCCGGCTCCTCTGCCACAGTGATAATAATGAGTGTTTGATGTGACGTATGAATGCATGAATTCTTTGAACACCTTAAGAAGGGGAAGTTCATGATGCCTGTTTGCACAACATGCAACTGCAAAGCCTGGCCCCCGGCGAGCTACTGCCCACAATGTAGATCAAGAACATCCTTGAAAAGAATTAACACTACGGGCACCCTGCTCGAGTTCTCGCGTTCGTATGTCGTGGGTAAAGAGGGCGTCTTTGGTCTAGTGGAAATGTCCGGCATCAAGCTTATTGGATCATTTAAAGACCATAAATTGAAAGAGGGAATGAAGGTCAAGATGACTGGTTGTGGGCTGAAAAGCGATGGAACCGCCTTTTACCTTTTTGCGCCTGTCGACAGCTGATATTAATATACGTCTCTGCGAGTAGTACTTTCATATGAGCTATGACAGGTTCATTGATGAAAGGCTCCTTACAAGCAGAGACGCACTTAACCGATATCAGATTAAGATCAAGATAATCGAAATCGATGAAAATGCCAGAGACTTTTCGCAACGCTTTGGAAGAAGAGTGCTTGTTAAGAAGGTGCTTCTCACTATCAAGCACACAGACACGGAAGAAGTAGAGGAGCGCGAACTGGATGTTGAAGAAATCGAAAAGAGAATAAAGAAGGAGCGGCTCTTTAGTTCGTCAAACAGGTGGGTCTCGTCAACAGAAATCAAGAATGGCTACATTGTCGCCAACCGCCATCTCGACTTGCTGGCCGACGCCATCGCACTTGATATTATTGTTATTTGATTTATTTCAAAACTCGAGTTCTGGAATATTATGCGATGGGTCTCTTTACCCATACCCTTATAGTTTCGAACCAAAACGCCGCGCTTGCTGCGACGGCAAAACCGATTGCAAAGATGTCCAAATCATTGTAGTTCAATAGGACATAAGCTATGAGCATGGTGGTAAAAAACGCTGCAAAGAAGGACAGTCTTGGCACGGCTAGCCCGGCAATGTTTACAAATGCCTGCAGTACTCCCGGTTGAACCTTTTGCACAACATAGTACCGTCCGTATTCGTCCTGGCTGATAAGTGCGAGCTCGACTAGCTTGTCGATATGATAGTTTGCAACACTCGGGCTTGAAAAACCAAGATCGCGTTGAACTTCTCTCACGCCAACTGGTTCCTTTCTCTTCACCATGTACATATAGACCTGGAGTGTCTTTCCTTTCAGCTGGTCTTCGATTGCCATCTTCTTGTTACTATCATCGGGTGAAGGAGCCTCAATATCTTTGGTCAAGATGTTTGGTCACCACATATGTTATTTTACTGTGAACTACCCACGAATAAATTCGTGCGCTTCCTGCTTCAGCGACCGCTGTTGCTGTATTACGATCTCTACAGGCGTGACTTCCCGGCGTTCCACCGGTAGTTGTAATATTTGCAACCCTAGCTGGAGGATGTTGTTAAGAGAAGCGTTGTAGTCCCTGTCAAGTACTGCCCCACATTTTTGACATGCACGGGTATGTATTGCAAGTGGCTTTGGTACTGGTGGGT
>DATLXY010000430.1:0-4947 GCA_035575335.1 Nitrososphaera sp.
CCGTACGCGCTGTTCGAGCCGCTCGACGTGCCGCAGATCATCGCAGACATTGCTGGAGCGGACGACCTTGCAAGGAAAGAGATAACGGCAAAATCGACCTCTTCCCGGTCCATATTCGGCCTTTACTCGATGGTGAGCGACGATACAAAGAAGCACCTAATGCAGCTGGTGGAAGGGCCATTCTCAGAGCTGTTCAGGGAACCAGAGGCAGGGACCAATGATACTGCTACAGCTGCTAATGCTGCCACCACAACTGTAGACATGCTCTCACGGACTATTATATCGCTGCAAGGCGCCTATGACAACAGGGAGAGGCAGGCGATACTGCTCACGCTGGCGCTTGCAAAGGCATGGAAGTACATCATATCCGCACCGGCGCACGTGCCAAAGGTCTTGGTGGTGGACGAGGGATGGCTCGTGTTCAAGATCCCTTCGACGGCCCGATTCATCGAGATGATTGCGCGCACCGGCCGCAAGCTGAACGTTCTCTTTTTGTTCATCAGCCAGAACCCCGAGGATGTGATAAGACAGGAGACAGGGCGGGCGATTCTGGAAAACGCTGACACAAAGATCCTGCTACGCAACACCGAGATAGCTGCCCATATGGTAGCCGAGACCATGTGGCTTTCTCAGCGTGAAAAAGAGATGCTACCTGTCCTGCAGAACGGAGAGGCCCTCATGTTTGCCGGCGAGCACAGGCTGCGGGTAAAGATAGCGCCGAGGTCGCAAGAAGAGCTGCAAGTATTTTCGACCACGCCTGCTGATGCTACCACTGTCGGCGATGGAAATGTGACGAGCGAGACGGACAGAAGATGACTCTGCAGTATGACCGCAAAGCTATAAGCCCTGCCATCGCCACAATCGCACTCATTGCAGTAGCTGTGGCTGCAGCGGCCATAGCAGGATCGGACATGATAAGAAAGGCCACGATGTCGCCGTCTGCAATGCCTGTTGAAATATCCGAGATATTCATGATAAAGATATCCAACACGAAGGCGCATTTACACGCAGATTACAAAATACAACCTGGCTGGACGACGACAACAGTCAGTGTATCGTTCAAAGATGATTCTGGTGCCACGGTATCTTTTAACCTGCCGACTGGCTCTACCACATTCGACTCAGCAATTAATGCAAGGGTCACCATTGGCCAGAGGTACAACTTTATTGTTACACCTACGGGGAGCGACGGAAATAGCGCTACAGTAACAATGCCTGTCTTTGTGAGGTAATCCAGACTTGATTGTGCTGGAACAAAACTTGTCTCCCTCCCCTTCCCACCGCCTTGCTTTTAAGCACAGATGACCTTTTGTATCATGAACCATAAGCGTGGGCAGAGGCCGCGTGCAGTCTCGCCTGCAATTGCAACAATAGCACTCATAGGGCTGGCGATTGTAGCCGCAGGCGTTGTAGGTAGTTACGTTATGAGCCAGTCGTCAACTCTGAAGCAGGACCTCAGCGCAGACATATTAGAGGCGCATCTTGTGCAGCTAAGAAAAAATGCGAATGACTGGAACGCCGGAATCTCGTTCAAAAATACCGGGACTGTCGATATTACAAATGTCAGAATAGATATACGGCTGAATGATGGTACTGTCTGGACTATATCAGGTGCGCCGATTGGTGGTAGCGCATCGCCAGGCGAAACGAAGCGGATTGATGATACTACGACTACAACTCAGATCTCGCCTGGCCGAGGCTACACTTTCACCCTCATAATAACCACCAGCGTCGCAGGTGAGACATATGAGAGAACATACATCCGCACAGTAACCGCAGAAGGGCTGTAGTATGCTCTACTCGCCATCTCGTTTCTTTTTTCCTACACGCTCGGCCCTGTTGTATATGTACCCTTCCTGCTTATGTTGAACCTCGCGGCCCGCGGATCGCCTGGCAGGGCAATGATGTTTGCAAGCTCGATGTCTGACAGTACGCAAAAGTGGTCGGCAAAGAGCAGTGGCTTCCTTCCCACCTCCATCCTGTACGTAGAGTCCCTCTCCATGCCAGCTATGGCAAACCCGTCACCGTTAAAAGACAGGACCTTCATCAGCGACTTTGCAATGTCGATGCTTTCAGCGCCGATAGCGATATTGCAGTGAAAGTGCCTAAGCCTCTGCTTTTCCTTTGCCATGTCGGCGCGGGATTGCCGCTCGACCGATGTACTCCTTTTCGACTGGCCGTTGTTGCTACTGCTGCCACTGCCGATAAACATCCCCAGTATTTCGCCGGCGAGCGAAGGCTTGGCATACAACTGCTTTTCCACATACTGGGATATGGAATATGATTCGTCGTGGTACCTCGCCGTGACTGCAATGAAACACGGCCTGCCCATCTTCTCTATCGTGGAGTAAAGCAGCTGCGGGCGTGATTGCAGCTCGCGGTGGATGGGCAATGCGTAGTGCTTTTTCATTTTCAGGTACGAGACGGTAGGCGCGGAGAATGTCTTTGGAGACATCCGTTCCGCGACGGCGTTCTTGAATATCCCGGATACAATGCCGGCGTCTATTCGCAGCGGCGCATGCAAGAAAAAACGGATCATGCAGTCATGGCCGCGGACGATAAACATGGAAAGCTCTCTTGCCTTCATGACAAGCTCGTGCATATCGCTGTACTTTTCGTCCACAACCTCAAAGAACGGCCTGACCTCGAACCAACTATTACCATTGCTATTCAAGACTGTGGACATGATAAACGACAACAAGAAGCAGGTTATCTTTTAAACCGAGTCTCTTCATAGCAAAGAAGGAAAGGAAAAAGAGAAGGGAATGGAGAAAAAAGAAATGTGGCACTGGCTGGCAACTGGTTGTCTTATCTCGTTCTGACTGTTACGCTGAATGTCTCTGTAGCCGTACCGCCGTCTGGACCCGTGTATGTAGCAGTGCCAACAAGTACCGTCCCTGCAACGTTATTCACCATGTTTGCAGCGGAGATACTTGCACTGCCTGACTTGGTCTGACCGGATGCAATGTCGTTGATAGTGACAGTAGCGCCGGTTACACCGGGGATGCTAATAGACGCCGTTTCAATATGTACGCCCCCGTTGTTCTTTACAGTAGCGACAAAAGTGCCTGCACCCGTGCCGTCCCTGATGAGCTCTGCGTTTTCAATGACAGCCCTGATGCCTCCCTGTGCGGTGCTTGAGGTATTGAACGCGTATGAACCTGCCACGGCTGCTATGACGACGGCCACCGCTATCAGTGCTATTGTCGTTATTCCGCCTGCTATCGCTCTCTTTTTCTCATTTGTCGTCGCTGTCTTTTGTTCTCTGTTGCCAGAGTGTGTGATTGGTGTGTCCATGCAGGGCAATAGTTTGTGCGCTTATAAGCGACCGTTTGACTGACTCTTATGCCTATTATCATTCCATCCCGCTGCAGCTGAATTTCATAATTTATGAAAAATCACCTATTATGTTACCGCAAATGGTCACGATAACCCTCTAGTATCCATATATGATAACTTTAAATCATAATATACTTTTCTAAATATTGGTGACAGCAATTTAGAATGAAAAATTCTCTAAGCAAATATTGGATATCGAAAAGCATGCTAGCCAAGAAGACATTAGTTATGGCGTCCGCATCCCTATTGCTCGCCAGCATGACTGCGCTATCCCAAATTCCTGCACACTTCTTCAAGACAGCAGACGCGGCTACCTGTACTCCGGCAAATCATTGTTATGCACAGGAGGAGATTTCATCTGTGACAAATTATGGCAACAAATATCGGACGATAATTTCTGATCTGACCCTGTCAGATTACTGTAACAACTTCATCACAGTCGAACAATGGGTAGGTCTTCCAAATGGTGATTGGTTAGAAATGAGAACCATGGTTGGCAAGAATCCCGTAAGTGGAACTTGCCATACTACCGAAAAGACTTTCAGCGCCAAGCGAGTAAGCGGTGTGTATAGCGAGACCACTCACAGTTCAGTGACTATAGGCAACACATACATCTATGAACTGAGCGACACAAACAAAGACAAGACATGGCGCGTATTGAGAGGCGGCACCGAACTTGGAACAATGACAAGCCCATACGCAAACGGAATCGGAGTAACTGTGGGTGCAGAAACAACGGTGGATTCAGGTCTTCCCAAGACACACATATGGGATATTGCTTGGTACAAGAGCACGAACGTGTGGGAATTTTGGGACATTGCAGACTTCTTTGGCGAGATACCATCGAATAATCCATTATGGATAATAAACTGTACGCCTAACTATACCCATGTCCACGTGGGCAGTGGCACTGTAGGAGATTGTACCTAAAGGAGGAATGACGAAAGAAAAATGGTAGCAACAGAAGGAACCGCGCGCAGAATCAAAACCAAATCCGTGTTTATAGTGGGAATAGCCGTCGCAGCAGTGCTGGCAGCGTCCCTTACGGCATATATGCAGTCCTCGATGTTGGCCATTCATGAAGACGACTCATCAAGTTTATACAACCCAAGCAATAATGACGCGAACCTGCAAAAAGGTCCGCCACCCATGCCATTGAGCGGATGGGGGCCAAAGCTGCAATCCTTTGACGAAGCAAAAGAATCATCCGGATTGGCAACAATATCTCTTCCTACACGTGTTCCCTCAGAGGTAGCATTTGACTCCGCTAGGGTCCTATCTTCTCCGGGTGACTCGACTAGCATAGTAACGGTCTTCTACACTCCAAAAGGCGTAACTGCAGACGACACCACTACATTCCAAGATATCATGTCAAATGGTGGAATAGCAATAGTCTACGCCAAAGAGTCGGTATCGCCAGAATTTGACAGGGACAAATGGATGGAGGATTTCGTAAATGAAGCTCCCGAGGTCCGGCGAATCGTGGATATCAACAACACGCCTGCTGTAGTCAACATGGGCAACATGGATCAAGAAATTACTGCCCAAGTGCTCTTTTACAAAGGAGGCGTCCAGATAAACTTGGTCTCCCTAAAATACACAGACACA
>DATLXY010000431.1:0-3254 GCA_035575335.1 Nitrososphaera sp.
AATTTCAATAGATATTGAGAGGGCATTTGCGGACTATAACGATGTGATGTCACTGCTCGAACGCATGATATTGAACATTGTGGAAACGATAAGAGAGAGGAACACCGCTGACCTGAAATTCCTTGAGCTGCAATTGCCAACAGTCGAATTGCCTTTCCCCAAGTACAGCTATTCCGATCTTATTGACAAATTGCAAGAAGCAGGCGAGCGTATCCAGTGGGGTGATGATATCGCTCCACAAGTGATAAAGACCCTCCAGGACGACCGTCTCAGTGGTTTTTACTTTATCATTGACTGGCCAACCTCTACCAAACCATTCTATGTTAAGCCAAGCCCCTTGGACGGCGGCAAGGTATGTGAATCGTTCGACCTGATGTTTGGCTCGCTTGAAATCTCCTCAGGGAGCACAAGAATTAACCACAAGGACCAGCTGGTCGAACGCATGAAGAAACAGGGGTTGAAACCGGACGCTTTTGATTACCACCTCAGAGTTTTCGACTACGGCGTTCCGCCTCACGCAGGTTTTGGTCTAGGACTTGAGAGGCTCATGATGGCACTGGCAAAAATTGAAAATATCCGCGATGCTACGCTGTATCCAAGGGACATAGACAGGCTGTATCCATGATATGGTGATTGCCAAAGATCAGGTAAGGCATCTTGGGTGGCTTGCAAGGATAGAGCTGTCAGATGCCGAGGTGGAGCGTTATACATTCCAGATAGAAGGCATAATCAAGTACCTTGACGTGCTTGACACAATACCGCTGCTGGATCAGGTCGAGCCCATCGCGGTAAAGAAAAAATTCGCAGATCTGCGCTTCGACGAACCGGAAGAATTTCAAGGCGATCCGCTTGGAACGAAGTACAGAAAGGATGGGTTTGTGAAAGGACCGAGGATGACCTAAGTTGGCGCTATATGCTCTTGATTCTAGCCAGGTTGCCAGCGGAATAAAAAATAGAGAGTTTTCAGCAGAGGAGTACATCAGCCAACTTCTAGAGAGAATAGAAAAAGTAGAGCCCAAGATAAACGCCTTGATAACAGTCAATAGTAAGGAAGCGATCGAGCGAGCACGCGTCATTGACAAGAAGATCAGGGACGGCGAACAGGTTGGCCCGCTTGCGGGGGTTGCCATCAGTGTCAAGGACAACATTTCCACAAAGGGAATTAGGACTACCTGTGCTTCCAGGATGCTAGATAGCTATATACCTCCTTACGACGCGACCGTTGTCAAGCGGCTCCAACAAGCTGGAGCAATAATAATCGGCAAGACCAACCTTGACGAATTTGCTATGGGATCTACAACAGAGTTTAGCAAGTTTGGCGTGACCAGAAACCCTTGGGACATTGGCAGGGTTGCAGGCGGCTCGTCCGGTGGAAGTGCTGCAAGTGTGGCCGCTCTTGAATGCGCATTGTCACTCGGCTCTGACACCGGGGGCTCGATAAGGTGCCCAGCCAGTTTTTGTTCAGTAGTTGGGGTCAAGCCTACATATGGCCTGGTAAGCAGGTACGGGCTTGTGTCATATGCGAACAGTTTGGAGCAAATAGGGCCGGTAGGCAGAACCGTGACCGACGTTGTTTCAGTATTGAACGTGATCGCGGGCATAGACAAGAACGATCATACTACCGCTTCTGCAGGCGGCAAACCTACTTATTCGATTTCGGAAAGGAAAAATCTGCGCATAGGGCTTATGAGGGAGTTTATCGATGGTGCAGACGTAGAGGTTACCAAGATAATCCACAGAGCTGCAGATACTCTTGCCTCACACGGATGTTCATGCGAGGAAGTGTCACTTCCATCAGTTCGGTATGCCCTCGCATCATATTATACAATTGCAACTGCAGAAGCAAGCAGCAACCTTGCGCGCTATGACAACATCCGCTACGGTTTTGACATGAGCCCTGAAGGATACGAGTGGAACAGCTACTTTGCAAAGACGCGTAGCAACTTTGGAGACGAGGTTAAAAGGAGGATAATCATCGGATCTTATGTACTTTCATCTGGCTATTACGCGAAGTACTATCTGAAGGCCCAGCAGTTGCGCGCACTCTTGAAGCGAGAGATCAAGGATCTATTCAAGAAATATGACGTCCTGATAGGTCCGACAATGCCTATACTGCCGTTCAAGATAGGGGAGAAAGTAGACGACCCGCTGAAGATGTACTTGGTTGACATCGATACCGTTGTAGCAAATCTTACGGGGACGCCTGCCATGTCTGTGCCAGCTGGCTTTGTGGGCGGCCTCCCAGTCGGCTTGCAGATAATGGCAGACGAGTTTCAGGAACAGACGATGCTTGATGCCGCTTACTTGTTTGAGCAGTCTGCCAAAGTGCAGAGGAGTCCAGAGTTGTGATGGAAACCAGGATAGGGCTTGAAATCCACTGCCAGTTGACAGGAACTAAGACCAAGTTATTCTGCAGCTGCCTCTGTGAGTATCGCGGTAAGGCCCCAAACGAAAACACATGCCCTACATGCTGCGGTCTCCCCGGCACCCTCCCACTCTTGAACCAAAAGGCAGTCGAATTTGCAGGCATGATCTCTCTTGCACTTGGATGTAGGATCCCGGATGAAATCATGTTCTATAGGAAGAACTACTTTTACCCAGACCTGCCCAAGAACTTCCAGCTGACACAGTACAACGCATACGGTGTAACGAGCATCGGAGTAGACGGGAAACTTGGATATGGCGACGGCGGAAAGTATGCTAGGATAAGACGAGTCCAGCTTGAGGAGGACCCTGGCAGGCTTGTCTACGAAGGAACAAGCAGAGAGACCAGTATCTATGCTTTGATTGACTATAACAGGGCTGGAGTCCCGCTGGTGGAAATAGTTACAGAGCCGGACTTTACTGATCCAAAGGATGTAAGAATGTTCCTTGACAAGATAATTTCGATATTGGAGCACCTAGGTGTGTGCAATACAAAACTTGAAGGGTCTGTCCGCTGCGACGCTAACGTATCAGTTGGGAGCGGCAACAAGGTAGAGATCAAGAACGTCAACTCCCTTGCTGACGTGGAAAAGGCCGTGCGTTATGAAATTACCCGGCAAAAGACAATGACTTCGCGCGACTTCCAAGTCAAGTCTGAAACGCGCCACTGGGATGACGCTAGAAAGGTTACAAAGGAATCTAGGACAAAGGAGGAAGAGCAGGACTATCGATACTTTCCCGAGCCGGACATCCCTGTCATTGTACTGGGAAGTGACTTTATATCTTCGATATCAGGATCCATGCCAGAGCTGCCAGACGCCCGAAAGGAA
>DATLXY010000432.1:0-3893 GCA_035575335.1 Nitrososphaera sp.
CTTCCATCGTCTCTTTGCATTCTATTATTCACAGACAAATATCGGAGAGGTAAAGAGGAACATCAAGAGGAGCTACGCTCTGATCGCAGTGATACTGTCATGCACGGTGGTATTCCTTTACAGCGCGTCTATCTTGACAAAAATACCTACAGAACTTGCTACAATTGCAGCAATCAGTGCAGTCACTATTTCTTTGCATCGGGTTAGTTATGTCATAATGTATGCACTGAAGAAACTGGTCCACATCGGGATCTCTTATGGTATTGCCTTTGTGATTCTTGCAGGCGTGTTCTTCCTTTCATCCGTTGTAATACCTGACATTACGACTAGGTATTTTGCGGCACTCGGTAGTGGATTTGTGATTCTTGCAGGCTTTGCCGCATTCAACCATTATAAAATATTAAGAAAGAGCTCAACTTCGATAGTCGCCAAGAACGCCCCTCACTTTTACAGTCCGCTCACCATCAACGACAACACCATAGAGTCTCGATTCGGAGTACAGCTGTGGGAGTGCATACCGTATTTCATGTATGGCACCTTCTTCTTTGTCCTGTTGTTCGCAGACCGGGTTGTGTCATGGTTCTTCAATCCTGTAACCATCGCGGCCTCGAACGGAACTACCTTGCCCTTAGCTTTTAATTCGATCTATCATATCGGTGCCGACCCCGCGCTGCTCGTGATATTGCCTGTAGCGGTTGTACAGTACGTAATGACGTCCCCTATCTACGCGCTGGTGCACAACCGAGCAATAACACTTAAGGTGTCCGAGAGCAAGAAGATTGACTGGTTTCTGAAATACAGTTACCAGAAACTCATGGTCAGCTCGATCGCGATATCAATCACCGGCGTAGTGATTCTAAACTTTCTTGCCCCTTATCTGGTCGGGGTGCTGGGAGGATCTGAACTCAGCCTGCGCATACTTGCCTTTTCGTCGATAGGAGTTGTATTCCTGTCAATGTTGACTGCCAATGGGATATTCATGATTTTTCTTGGTAAAGCCAAGGCACTGGCGGCAGCGTCATTTGTCGCTGCAGTCATCGCGGTTGCCGGGGGAATGATCCTCGCGCAGTATGGCTTTGAAAATGCGGTAATCGCATACCTTGGAGCCACGGCATTTGCGGCAGCCGCAACGACAATACTTATGGGAAAGGCCATCAGAAAAGCAGGCAGCCTATTATTCTCTCGTTACATCTAATGTCTGACTGCTAGCGGTATCTGGGGAGCTGGTAATTGGCATGCACAGCCGGAACGACACCATGTTCAACTGTGGGCTGTACGAAACGCCATAGAGGGGGCAGATATTACGGTCCACGAAAAAGCCGGAAGACCCCGGAGACTCCCTGCTCATTAACTTTGGCTATCTTGTGCAATAAGCACCTTCTTTCTCCGGTTCGCTTTTAAAAAATCAAGTAACGACAATTTGATGCCTGATTGAGCGGATTGCTTCTTGTAAGTTAACGCTTTGCAAAACTATGTACATGATCCCAGTACTCTCTTCCGCAGTCCCTAAATTTACAAAGTTCCTCCAATAAAAAAGGAAGGATATGATTCATAACTATTCCATTTGACGTTCTAGAAATAGTCAGGCACAAATGATCCTTTTTCTATTATTCCTCGCTCTGCTTCTTCATATATCGTGTAGGGAACGTAAACTTCGTTCCAGTATCTCAGGCATACAAGACGTTCGTAGCTGTCAACCTTGACCTCCTCTCCAAGAACTAAATTTCGGAAGACAATATCAGGCTCGTTCACTCCTGCTACTGCGCGCATGGGGCATGTAGCGGAAAAGCGAGGATTAATCTCAATGATGACAGGAGAGTCGCCTTCAAGCCTTGCTTGGACATTTATTGGGCCACAAGTCCTAAGCTGTAGCGCAACCTCTTCTGCAATCCTGCGAATAGTGTAGTAGTCATCAATGAATGCTTTGTATGTCTGGCCGTGCCTGATAACTTTCTTTATGGATATTGAGGACATAGCATACCTAGCGTTCTTATCGATAGTCACGCCGGTGGTGAACTCCTCGCCTGATAGGTATTTTTGCAGGAGGGGTCGCCATCCTGCCTTCTCTATTGTAGAAATTGCGGCATCCATCTCCTCTCTATTATTTGCAACGTAAAAGTGGATTGACCCATAGCCCTCCCTTGGCTTTACTACAAGCGGGAAGCCAAATTCTTTGACAAATTCTTCGCGTCCTTCTGGAAGCGATGAAGGCGCACACGCAAGCCCCTTTTCCTTGCAAAATTTGTAGGTGTACCACTTGTCTCTCGCTATTGTAAGCGCCGCGGTCGACCCGGTCAGCAGTTTGGCACCTGTCCTTCTTTCAATTTCATCTCTTGCATTGGCAAGAACCAATAACTCATCATCTGATCCACAGAAGATTGCCGATACGTCGTTATCGTTACACACTCTGATTATGCTTTCAACATAGTCGACAACAGACGATGCTGGCGGCACCAAAACACCCTTTTCGCATCTGTAAAGACCTGCAGCGAGGGGGCTCGTGTCGGCTGCGATCATTGTATACTTTCCTTTCCCTGCAATCTTGAGAGACTTGATTATCCCTTGGGCTACAATGCTCCCACCGGAAGTCACTAGAACACTTGCGTTCATCTGAAAACATATGACTGCTGGTTTATTTGCCTTGACAGAGATATTATTTCCATAGAATAGTCCTCTAGATGCAATGCATTTAAGCCCCAACAGACAATTCCTATCAGTTGCAACTAGAACATGACTCTTCTGCCGCCGACTCTTCCGGAATGATTTCAAAGATTGACCAAGCAATAGCAGCCATACAGTCCCAAAAACAGAGGGGTAGTGTAGCGGGTGGCAGAATAACCAGCGGACTGGTACAGATAGCCGAGCTGGAGAATCTCGTAGTCATAAGCGATCTACATGGTGACTCTAAGTCTCTCTACCGCATTCTCTCTGAAGTAAAATACGAAGAATTCCTGTCAAACCCGATGAACAAAATGGTATTTCTGGGTGACTATGTGGATAGGGGAAGCGACTCTGTTGGGGTGATATATTCGGTCTGTCATCTGAAATCTGAATATCCTGATTCAGTAGTGTTGATGCGCGGGAACCACGAAGCACCGGCAGAATTTCCGTTCGGACCGCATGACCTGCCATATCGAGTGCAGGAGCGCTTTGGGATCAGCGCCAAGAATGTCTATCGCAAGATGCTATCAATGTTTTCTCAGCTTTCACTGACTACAATAATCGAGGGAAGATTGTTGCTAGTGCATGGTGGGCCCCCTACAGAGGGATCCGCGAGCCTGCAGTCAGTAGCCTTTGCCAATGAAAATCGCCTAAGGAGTAGAACGCTCGAAGAACTCTTGTGGAATGATCCGCGAAAAGTAGACTCTGTGCCGGCTTGGGAGCCGTCAAGGAGAGGCTTTGGCAGGTATTTTGGCATCAGTATTTCGCGGACGTGGCTAAATCTGTCAAACACAAAGGCCATAGTGAGGGGTCACGAACCCTGCCTAGGGTTCAAGCTGGATCACGACGATTACATTATGACTCTTTTTTCATGTACTGAGGCATATCCAAGATTCAAGGCAGCATATCTGCGGTTGACCGCAGACCAACTCGCAAAAGTGAATAATGCCACGGATCTGGTGCCCTATGTCAGATTCCTAGCGTAGCCTTGATCTCTTTGCACCGTTTCCTTAGAGATACAGTTGAGATGTCAGCCACTTGGCAGATTTCGACCTGTCGCAGGAATTCATTGCAGTTCTGCGATGCTAGGTAAATGACCGCACCCGCAAGTGCTCTTGGGTTCTTACCTAGCGAAATGCGGTTTTCCTGTACCAGTGAATAGATCCGAAGTGCCTCTCTCTTCGTGCGCTCGCTTAGATCAAGCCTGTTGGCAATTAAAGTAACATAATCTG
>DATLXY010000433.1:0-2388 GCA_035575335.1 Nitrososphaera sp.
GGTTTTTTCGATTGAATATATTGCATTTCTGCCGACTATTGTAAGCAATCCAGATTCAACAAGCGTTTCCACGTCGGCGCCATACCTGCTCATGTGCCTCACTGCCTGAGTCGTATCGTTCTCTACTGCATAGATTACTGCATAATTCTGCGAAGCATAATGACTTATCATGTCATACAGTTCCGAATACCCGCTACCGTCTCTTTCATTTATGAGACAGAGCGAATGGACTTGCTCCATAACGAGCCTCGGTGTCTAGCCGCCCTCAGATCAATTATAAACCTTTGTAAAAGCCTGCAGTTTTGCGATAGCATCACAAAATTGGCGTAAAATGTGATGATGATGGTGGTGGTGCTATATGACACCAGCTTCGCGCAGCTTTTGCGGCAAGTAAACATCAGCTAGGTACTTGAATCCATGCTTGAAGAACGCGTCCAACTCGCATTTTTCCTTCTTCTTCAAGAACAGGTCGAGCTCCTTCTGCCACTGCTTGTCCTGAAACCATGGTTTTTTCTTCATGTCACTTGCCCTGTTCAAATCTTCTTCTGAAGCGACGAGCCTCGCTACTTCGGGGATGTTGTATTGGTAGATGTCAGAAAACGTCATGCCAAGAACCTTGGCATCAGGCGTAACCAGCCTGTCACTATCGTAGCTTAGGGACTCGCTTCCGATCTTGTAGCGCAACGCAATACCAAGACCCCATGGGTCTGCATCAGTAAATATCACCACAGGCTTTTTCCACTCTTCATTGAGAGCCTTGACCATCATTCTGGTTGCCCTGTCTGGCTCTCCCGAGCCTGTCATCAGAATCGCATTGTACTTCTGGATAAATCCAGACTTGCGGATGTTGTTGAGAACTGTGTCCTTCTCCACAACCATCACAAGATCGGCCTTTACATCCACTATCTCCACGTCGCGGATGTTGGTCGGTATCAGCTGCGAAGTAGCCCTGCTTCCAAGGTTACAGTCGATGACATCGCCTCCGACCCGTAGTGTGATGGGGCCAGAGATCATACCTTTTGGCTTTGACGTGACAGAGAACTCTTCCCTTGGCACTCCAGTCAATAGCTCGATTGCCTTGATTGCATCGTCGGAATTTTCCTGGCTCGCCCAGAACTTTTGCTTGTTCTTTTCATCTCCTACAGTGCTGAGTGTTGCATAATACATGCCTCTGATCGTGCTCTCCATCTCTTCGTCCAGCAGCTTCCGGATCGCATTGGCCATAACAAGATACTGGGTGAATGTGGGGATCTTCTTGGTGCTGTCTGGGCTTACGGCCACAGTCTTGTCACCAATAGTAAGCATCCTCTTTTCCTCAGACCATATCGTATTATCAGAACCGACTTTTGGCACCTTCAAAACTGGCATTGTCTTTTGTACCATCAGATCCGTGCTGACTTCCTTCATTATCTGTTTGATCTTTCTGATTACTTCCTGATGACGCTTGTCAGTTGCTGGCATTTGCTTGTCTTCCTCTCACTGCTTTGGGGTTGTCTTCAATGATTGCGTCCAGAGTCACCTGCTTACCGATTCCACTGCGCGTACCGCGGATCGGCTCGCTATCCTTCTTCTTGCTGCTGTTTTTGGGCCGGGGGGTCTTGCCCTTTTTCCTCGCAGCGTTGATTGCGATCTGGTCGTTGTCAGGCCGGACAATCTCACCATCTATCTCGATTTCTTGGTCATTCCCGTCTTCGAGTGGCTCACTGGAGGCCTTGTCCACCTTCTCATCTGTTGGGGCAATTGCCAGCTGCTCGATCTTTACATGTTTCTCTGCGAGCTCTGTGAACGCCTTCTCGAGTTTGACTGGATCGACCTTGATTGACTCGGAAATTGCGCTTACAACCAGAGGAATGTAATACTTGTAGAGGTTGAGCCTGTTTACAGCTTCTTTCAGCCGCAGCTCTCTCCTGATCTGCGCACTCACCTTCCTGTATAGCTCTGACAGGCAAGACTTCATGTACCTTTTCAGCTCACCTTCAGAAGCTATGCTTTCTTTGCCTGCAGTCTTGTACGGTATCTTGGTGGAGCAGATGTGGAAGAAGATGTGCAGGGGTAATAGTTCTACAGCCCTGTCAGATTTCACTTCGGAATTGGCGAACTGTTCCTTTGCTTCCTTTTTCGTGATCCCCATCTTGTTGATCTCAACTTCAGACACGACTTCCTTGGCAACATCGGATCCTTCATCGTATAGCAGAGGTATCTTGTTTGCAAACCTGTAGAGTTTGAAAGAAGGGATGTCCCCGCCATATGCGATGCCACACTCTACTATGGTCGGCCGGTTGTTAATCACACATGTTCGCGAGGTATAGGCTGTTAATGCCGGTTTCAATATCTTGACAGTAAGCTGAGTTTTCTGGCCTTCAGGAGCGTCGCCAGCACCCTGTGCCG
>DATLXY010000434.1:0-3605 GCA_035575335.1 Nitrososphaera sp.
GTTTGGCTCGTTCAAAAGCCAACACAGCTGCAATAGCTCTATTTTCGATCTCTCTATTTGACAGCGACATTTGAATTCCTCATTGGTATGCACTGCCGAAGTTCTGAATGTTAGCTTGAGCTTGTGAGTTCATTGGATCGAGTTCGACCGCCTTACGAAAGTGGGACATTCCGACTTTCCAATACTGTCTAGCCAGAACATAGTTGAACTTCATCTCTGCTTGAAGGGCTCGACCCATAGCGATAACACCAAGATTATTGTAGCCAATTGACAGCGTCTGATTGAGGGTACTGCCTTCTACGAGCGTTTCGCGTGTACGAGTGAGAATCTCAATACCCTTGTTTGTCATTTGTTCACCGCCGTCAAACCAAGTTCGGTCAATATAGATAAGCCCGATATTGAGATAGGCTTCGGCAAGATCGGGGTTCTTTTGAATGGCCAACTTGAATTGTTGTTCGGCTAATTCGGTTTGGCCAGATTGCTGATAGTGGATACCTTTATTGTACTCTTTGATTCCGGGTGTCCCGAGAACAGCGAGTGAAGAAGTTTGGAAGATGCCAGCCTTGTTCGAGAAATAGATTATGGCGAGAACGACACCAACGCCATAGAGCCAATTCGGTATTTGAAATCCAGATGATGGTTGTGGCTGCGGTTGAGTTTGGTCGGATTGTTCAGTCATTTCTTTTTCCTTCGTGAGGGCAATTTCGCCTAACGTCTGCAGCAACAACGCCGTTGCTTTTGCCGCTCGGAAACGATGCGGCGAAGGGCGCTACGAACGACTCATTTTCTTGCGCCCGAAGCCGCAGACCAACACGCGGCAAAAGCAATGGAGCGAACACAATAATTTCTTTACTACGCTTTAACCGAGCCATATCAAATGAGTGAGCGTCGTTGTTGCTGCTGTTATGCGCCGTGCCGGTGGTCTTACTTCAGTTTGTGTTGCGTTCATCAAAGCGGATTCCATTCTTGAATTGGAAGAATTGATTTGAAGCCATCCTCCCCTTGGGGTTGTTTCCTCCAATTTGGGTCACTCATTTTGGAATATGCACCGCTTCGACAGATCATTATTTTCAGACGTGGCAGGAAGTAAGAAAACAATTTCAGTAACCCTCTATGGTGCTTTCTGGAGAAATGAACCAAGACTTCCTCAGAATCTGATACGGTCCTGATGTTGAAAACCTCCCAAAGATGAAGAAAGTCGAGTTTGTGATTGACAGGGAGAGTCGCTTGGGCTGTCAACTTCGGTGATTCGACTGTAACATAAGCGTAAGGAGTGTTAAGGGAGGTTGAAATTACCTTTCCATTCTCGACCTTTGCCAATGGAGTGAATTTCTCGACGATTGCGACCTCGTCTTCGATTTCACTCCAAAACGGGTCTTTGACCATATTTCTTCCTCGATTTCGAATTAAGAGATTCAAATTGTCAGAACGCAACACTAAATCCGGCATGGCGCATAACGTGGAGCGTAAGCACGCCGTTGTTTTTGCCGCTCAGAACGACGTGCGCGGAGCCGCTATCAAACGATTCATTTTCTTGCGGCGGAGCGCACATACCAACTCGCGGCAAAAACAATGGAGCGACCACAACTGATTCTTTTCCATAGCTTCAACTGAGCCCTATCAACAAAGGGAGCGCCGTGCTTACGCTTGTTAGGCGCCGTAACGCAACTGAAATACCTATGTTGGTTTGGTGTCATTCAGCAATTTGTAAAGAGTTGGCAGAACCCCAGTATTCTTGTCGATAAGAGCGCGAACGCAATTTGGAAAATCATCATCGATTTTTTGATCCGGGGATGCTCCGTGAGAATAAGGGTCTCGTGCTTTCCAGACGATCTTGAGATTTGTCAAAAAGTGCTTGGATAGCAGAAGCTTTCCATTTGGAAACCGTTTGAAGAAGGAGAGCTTTTCGGGACTTGACTCTTTGTTGAAGGAATCGAGAAGCCGGTAAATCTCGCCGATGATCATTTCCCGGCCGAAGATTTTGTGTGAAAGAATTTCTTCGACAATCTGGCCAGAGATGTTGACCATTCTTCGCATATCAACCAGATAAGGTTTGGTGATTTTGGTATAGCTGTAAAGGTTGGCTTGGAAGGCGAGATCAATGAGGAGTTGAGTGGCCTTCTCGCCGAAAGTCTTGTCTGATTGTGGGAAAAGACCATGGATCTCTTTCTTGGCACTGTCGGTAAGCTTACTCACGAAGTTAATGTTGCGCTCAATCACGTCGGAGATTTCAGACCAGAAAGATTGGGATTCCTCCCACAGATCCTCAGCCCACGATTCGAGCTGAAAGTCATCGGCTGTCTGGATCTTGTTCTCAGCGACATACTCGTCTATAACGTCTCTGGCAATGCGGTTCGTCTCGTTCAAGAAATCCTCAGGCGTATGGTCATCCTCTTTGTAGGAAAGTAGAAGGTCGTTCCAAAGCTCGGGGGTTACCTCCTTCTCATACCGAGTACGCAATTTCGCTAGAAGCTTCGACTTAATGTCGGGATGAAGAAGGACTCTCGGTCGAGCAAAGCGTTGAAGTAAGTCAGCTAATGACACGGATTGATGATCCTTGTTGCGTTATGGCGCCTAACGTTTGCAGCAACAACGCCGTTTGTTTTGCCGCTATGGCGTGCCGTTAGGCTCGCCAAATGATGCGGCGACGGCCACGCTATCAAATGACCAATTCTTTTCGCGTGGCCGGAGCGGCAATCAAATCGACGCGGCAAAACAAATGGAGCGACGACTATAATCCTTATCAAATAACGGAGCGCCGTTGTTGCTGCTGTTATGCGCAGTGCCCCACATTTCTGAAGCCGTTGCCGCAACTCAATTGATTAATGGAGCTTCAACCGTGAGATTCCTCTGCTTGATTTGCTGCACGAGCTTGCAATCGGAAAACCTCAGATCATTCAGTTTTGGCTTTGCGCGGTTTCAGCTCTACCTGTATTCCTTCAAGAGGCTTGTCTCCAATGTTATCAAATTGATGTTTTACAGCCGGAGCCCAAATTGCTTGCCCGGCTTTCCCTGTCCTGTCAACTGTCTTGCCGTCAGGAAAGGTGAAGCGACCAACAAAATCTGTTAGAAATATGACCACGCTGTTAGGATGCTCATGCATAACACCCTTTTCTTGGGGGCCGAATTGTACACGGATAACTCGGACGTCGTCATTCTCAAAAACCACAGTATGATGTACTGAGTCAACTTTTACTGGGTCTTGCGCCCACAAGCTCTCCGTAAGAAAGATGAATGCGGCCACGGCAAAGAGACGATAAACCATTCCTGTATTGTGAGAGTGTTTCATTGTGCTACTCCTTTCAGGTCACGGTTGTGATTGATTTGTGGATTGTGGGGCATTGCGCATAACGTTTGCAGCAACAACGCCGTTTGTTTTGCCGCTAAAGCTTGCCCCGATGCTTTGTTCGGGGCAGGCAAAATGATGCAGCGACAGCCACGCTACAAAAGGATTCATTTTTCTCCGCGTGGCTGGCGCTGCAATACCAACCTCGCGGCAAAACAAATGGAGCGACGACTATAATCCATATCAAATGACGGAGCGCCGTTGTTGCTGCTGTTATGTGAAGTTGCCCGTTCTGTTACTTTGTCCACAGGACAAAGCG
>DATLXY010000435.1:0-3093 GCA_035575335.1 Nitrososphaera sp.
CTGCCACCGATATAGAAGAGGGCGTAATTAGCCCAGGGGGCGTAGGGTACGACATTAACTGTGGTGTCCGATTGATCAGGACGAATTTGACCGACCGCGATCTAAGGCCAAGGCTAAAAGAGCTTGTCAATGGGCTTTTCAAGTCCATCCCCTCTGGCGTCGGTAGCGAAGGTGCTGTGCAGCTGACCAAGTCGGAACTGGATGAGCTATTGGTAGAGGGTGTTAGGTGGGCAGTCCGCCACGGCTACGGCACAGATGATGACGCAGAGGTATGCGAAGAAGGCGGCACGATGGCCGGCGCAGATCCCGCGAGTGTGTCTGACACTGCGAGAAAAAGGGGCGCAGCGCAGCTCGGGTCTCTTGGTTCCGGCAATCACTTTCTTGAAGTGCAAAAAGTAGACAAAATTTTCGATAAGCGGGCCGCCAAGATGATGGGCATAGATCAAGAGGGCCAATTGACCGTGCTCATCCACTGCGGCTCAAGAGGGTTCGGTCACCAGATATGCACAGACTACTTGCGTGTTTCTGAATCTGCGCTGCGCAAGTATAACCTGACCCTTCCGGACAGGGAGCTTGCGTGTGTCCCTAACAACTCAAGGGAAGGCGAGGACTACCGCAAGGCAATGTATTCCGCACTCAATTTCGCATGGGCCAACCGACAAATGATAACCCATTGGACACGCAAGACATTTGAGCGCGTCTTTAAGGCCAGAGAGGGCGACCTAGCCATGGATCTTGTTTATGACGTCGCACATAATATTGCTAAAGTGGAACGACACAAGATCGATGGCGAGGGAACCCGCGCTGTGGTGGTGCATCGCAAGGGCGCGACTCGTGCGTTTCCTGCGGGTATGGAACAGGTACCCGGCAAGTACAGGGAGATCGGGCAGCCTGTCATAATCCCGGGGTCAATGGGCACTGCCAGTTGGATATTGCTTGGAAACCAGAAATCACTTGACCTTAGCTTCGGATCAACCGCGCACGGCGCAGGCAGGACAATGTCAAGATCTGCCGCCAAGAGGAGCTACACTCCTGAAGGAGTCAGGATTGGCCTGGAATCAAAGGGCATATACGTCAAGGCACTTACGAGAGAAGGCGTCGTGGAGGAAACGCCTGAAGCCTACAAGGACGTTGACGCCGTAGCCGAGGTATCACACTCGCTTGGCATAGCCACCAAAGTCGTGAGGCTGGTGCCAATAGGGGTGATAAAAGGCTGATGACCTTCAAAGAAGAAGACCTCGATATTGAGATCATAAAGGCTCGCAAGCTAAAGGAGATGAGAGAAAGGGTGGCTGCCCTTGAAAGAGCCAAGAACGTCTCCCAGTCAACAACAAAAAGGAGGACTGCCCGTGAAGTCATTTCTGAGCACCTATACGACAGAGGTGATGAAGTATTGGATCTTGCATATGCCCAGTACCCTGTGCAGACGGAAGCGATCATTTCAAGGATCGCCGAGCTGATTCAGGCCGGCGAAATAACCAGTAAGATATCGGGAGGCGAGCTACTTGCACTACTCAGATCGGTAGGTCTCAACATACGATTAAAGACGAATATCAAAATAGAGGACAAAGGAAAGCTCATCTCATTCTCAGATAAGCTGAAACAACAGAAGTACGAATGACTACTGGTAATTGACTTTGATTCTCGGAACCTTTATCCTAGATTTTCAGACGATCGATTTTGAACCAGATGGCAAGATAGCAACCGAGATGCTGTCAGAGTGGCAAAAAAGGTATGAGCTCGAAAACGCGTTCGCGCTTGACCCACCTGTCCAGAGCGCGGGTTGGTCGTTTGCCAAGATGTTTCTGTCAGGACAGTTTGTGGAAGAGATGTATGCAATGAACTCGTACGAGATTAACGCGTCAAAAGGCAAGAAGTTTGAAGACAAGTTCATTGCTTGGTTCCAAAAAGAGTTGAAGAAAAGGGGCTGCGGCGCCCAGATAAAAATGGCGCCAGAAATGAAATCGATCTAGACTCTGCGTCCCCTTCTTCCGCCTGGCTTTCTCGTCGTGTCGTGCGGTATAGGGGTCACATCTTCGATCCTACCAATTTGCTTGAAGCCCGCCCTAGCAAGAGCCCTGATGGCTGCCTGCGCGCCGGGACCGGGGATTCTCGGGCCGACGCCACCCACAGCACGTACTCGAAAGTGAAGTGCGTTGATCCCCTTTGCCTTAGCAACTTCGGCTGCGGCCATGGCAGATTTCATTGCTGCATAGGGTGAAGACTCGTATCTGTCGGCCGTTACGTGCCTTCCACCTGAGCTGAAGGCAATCGTCTCGCTTCCACTCAGGTCGGTGATGTGAACGATAGTATTATTATAACTGCTAAATATATGGGCGACTCCCCACTTCAGCTCTGTAATGTCATCTTTGGATTCAGACATGTATTTACATTCCTTCCTTTAGAGGGTTAAAAATGTTATCGCAAGCGAAACGATCATGTTCGGAGAAGCTTTTGTTGTTGCTCTTCGTGTTCTTACACATTCTGTGTTGCCTTTCACAAAGGTAGAACAATGGATACGTGCAAAGATGTAAACTGGCAGAAGTGATGCTTCGATATGGATTGTCATAGGAACAAAGAATTACTTGCGGTGCATATTCATCACACGAAACAAGAACATGCCGGTCGCAGAGCTATTCCCCAGCTTACCGGTCCAGAATTGCGGCGAACATCCTTCATACATCCGCATGCAGTGGTGCGTAAAAGATGGGGCATATCCTGAAGAAGCATGTACCAGTTCGTGGCGCGGCTGCGACAGCCGCTGCGCTCAATTCATAGGAAGAACCTGCGATTAGAGGAAGCGGGTATTAATTATTATAAGGTCAGGACAGAGAAGGGTTCGAGATATTACCCCTCTACAATAAGAAGCATCACACGTACTCAATTGGATGTGACTGTTCTTTTGAGGATGTTCAATGCCAAGACAAGCCATGTCACATTTGGATCTGTAGCCTGGAGGATGATAAGGTGTTGTACTTACACAGATGAGTAACACTTTCAGTTAGACTAGGTAACACTTTTCTTCAGCTGATTCTTGTTCCTTGTAGGCGTATTTAACAACTGCAATTGTGACCACCTTTACTGCTGAGTCAG
>DATLXY010000436.1:0-2087 GCA_035575335.1 Nitrososphaera sp.
TTCTCATTATCGCAAAGAGCGCCAGTATCACGGCGATCCACACTGCGGAGAACATGATGTTGTTGACGCTGACATAGAGGAACGGCGTCGCTTCAATTAGGTCTTCCTGTATGGTCTTGAGCGTGGCGTGCATATCCGCCATGCCCGTGTTGTATTCGGTGCTGTAGGGCTCCAGCGTCGAGATCGAGTTTGCGCGTGCAATCATGTCATCGAGGGTTCTGTGGATGAGGCCAAAGTCGGTCTTGGCGGTTGGGAATGACCACACAGGGTTGCCGCTATCTGGCAGCTCCCTTTTGGCCAGTCTTACAAAGTTTGCCAGCTCTGAAGGCGTCTGAGCAGACTCGGCCCTCGACAGGTAGCCGTTCGCCTTGTCTACCGGGTAGATGGCTTCGTGGTACCCGTAGAGCCCGACTCCGATTGCCAAGACAATCAGGGCAACGACGATTGACATCATGACCCTGTACGAGGACGCCATGTGGGATGTATAGCACTGCTAGCGGTATTTAGGTGTGGCGGAGCAAGATTTAAGCTTCGTTGAGTGACAATCGTCACCTCCTGGCAGACCACGCCTTGGATCGTACTTTGTTAGTCTGCTCGCCGGGAGATCCTCCATCTTCCTTCTTTCACACCATACCCTGCACATAGTCCGGCCCTGCGGCTTTGGTAATTGACTGACTCGCCCCATTGACCATCTCGCCTGTATGTTCTACTGCTGCCAATAGTGAGGACGACTGGACGTCTTCTGGTGTGAGATTATAGCCGGTGTCTCCGTTGCGGACAGACAAGTGTGGGCTACGATGGCAGAGTCGAGTCCAAAGTTCCAGATAACCATTTTATAATAGCCAGACTCTATTTAACGCGCAAAACAGTTGGCATTTGTAAAGGTTGCACAGGTAGGGGAGATAAGGGAAAATAGTGGCAAGGAGATCAACATTAACGGTGTGAGAGTTGCGCTCTTTTACGCAAACGGCAGGTATTATGCCATCGAAGCACTCTGCCGGCACCAAGACGGATCGCTTGCGCCGGGAAAGATTGACGGCGAGGTGGTGGAATGCCCGCTGCATTTCTGGCATTACAACATCAGGACTGGTGAGCTCCTAGACTATCTTTCAGGTGTCAAGCTGACAACCTACAAGGTCGATGTACGCGGAAACGACATTTACATCGATGTCTAGTTATTACACATCATACTACTCTGCGGCGCTTGCTGCCGGCACAATTATCAAGAGGAACGGCCTGAAATAGTTGCTCTTTCACTGCACCTTTACCAGATTTCAGGCAGAGAAGAAACTAGGCATAATTTTGACTCTGCCAAATGTTGCGTTTCGGGTTTTTCAATAAGCTCTCTTGCTATCGGATGTTCAAGCGTTCCAAAGTATTTTAGATTGATCTTTTCTGGGATGGAGATATTCCTTTGCGTATCTTCAATTATTATGGCCTGCGCACTTCCCTTCACTCCTTCGTAGGCCAGATTTTCATCATTGATTGAATAGTAGACCCTGTCAGGGTTGCTACGAATATTCTGAACCCTCCTCGATTCTTTGTAAGCATTGACATACATTGCCAGATTTCCTGTTGTAGTAAAACATCACTGTAACGACGTTTGGATGACCTCCTTCGTCTAGTGTTGCCAGCTGTAGGTTAAACTCGCTTTCAAGCAATCTTTCAACATCTGCTTCGTTGACAGACCTAGACATGCTAGGCAGAGCCTGTATCAGCTTTGTCATGTGCTGATATGTCAGCCTTTTGATTTATCATAACGTAGGGTACTGGAACCAAAGAAAACCCACACCTTCTCAAGGGCGGGATGAATTCGGTTCCAGTTGATGAATCACCCCTTACCAAGGTACCCCAGATGTTAAATAATAATAGTAATAGTGATATGTACAGGAAAAAACAACAACAAGAACAATAATAATGACACTCAACTACAAGTTCCGCCTATATCCAACAAAAGAGCAGGAGCTCGTGTTAGAGCAGACAATTGACGGCTGCAGAGGGGTATACAACTACTTCCTCTCACTACTGCCATCTCCAATGTCAGAATATGACATGAACTATGCCCTGGCCGAATTAAAAGAGCAGCA
>DATLXY010000437.1:0-3013 GCA_035575335.1 Nitrososphaera sp.
CGGCATAATAGGTGTGGGTGGGGCTGACTCAGCAGTAAAGGTGGTCACAATTGCAGTTGTTAAATACGCCTACAAGGAACAAGAATCGGCTGAAGAAAAGTGTTACCTAGTCTAACTGAAAGTGTTTACCCATCTGTGTAAGTACAACAATTAACAATATGAGCTTCCATCTACACTAGACTCCACATCTGAATCCGTGAGAGGGACAGGAAGAGAGGCGAAACCCGGCCAGTTACAAATGTGGAATAAGCAGCACAAATTGTATGTGCTCATGGTCAAAAAAACTAGGACAAAGTGTTGCCAGGTGCCACTGCGGGCGGGGCCGCCGGGAAGATACGGCAACTTCCCAAAAAAGTTTGACCTGTTGCCGTCAGGATAAAGACGTACGTAAACGCGCAGCAATCTGCTCAATATGAAAATAATAATTGTGTCTGCACTAGGAAATTTGTTCGACGAGCTTTGTTTCAAAGTCGTCTATTGTTGCCTTCTCCAGCATCTCGCTGTCTGATTTGATAGCTCCTTGTTTCTTTAGGACTTCTCGTGCTAGGAGCCAATAGACCGTGGCCAGAGCCTTGCGGCCCCTGTTGTTTGCGGGTATCACAAGATCCACCTTTGAAGTGACGTTGTCGCTGTTGGCTATTGCAATTACCGGAACACCTGCCCTTGTGGCCTCTATGACTGCCTGCTGGTCCGCCTGCGGGTCAGTTACGACAACTATTTCAGGCTCCATGTAGTTTGGAAGTGAAGGGTTCGTAAAAGTGCCAGGCATGAATCGGCCAAGAATCTGGGTCGAACCTGTTAGCTCGCAGAACTTTTGCACCGGAGTCTTGCCGTATTCGCGGGCAGAAGTCACAGCCACCTTGGAGATATTTGATCTGCCTATGAATTTGGCAGCCACGTCAATTCTTGCTAGGGTCTTGCTAATGTCAAGGATGTAGAGGCCCTCTGGGTTGGCCTTGACTATGAACGGAGCCATGAACTTTGTCTTGACTGGAGTACCTACACGTATTCCTGTGGAAAGTATCATCTTTTCAAGATTATCAGTTTCAACTGGTTCCTGAACTTCCCGCGTCTCAACTGGCGCAGAAGGCTCTTCCTCTTTTTCGGCCACTGCGCCTGTATTCTCGACGTCAGTGGAGTCTTCGGGATTGCTCATTATGCAGGGGTCAGTTCCACCATACCTTCTATTAAATCATTCCGCGGAGATAAACATGCTGATATTAGAAAATGAAGAGCTGCAAACGAACTGCCCAATTAAACTACTCTAGGTCTAAAAAAGACCCCACCGGCTTGACCTCTGTCATATATAGACCATGCCGTCAACCAAATCATACTCCGTCAAGCGCACAAGCTCGTTCAACTTGGCCACTCGTTCGCCACCTACAACTCCTGTCTTTATCATCTTTGAACCGGTAGCGATTGCGATGTGTGAAATATGCGAGTCAACGGATTCGCCGGACCTGTGAGAAGTTATTATCTTGACGTTATTCTTGGTGCATTCTTCGGCAAAGTTCATCGCGTCATACAGGCTACCTGCCTGGTTAACCTTCAGTATCGCTCCGCTGCACGCGCCATACTTTACAGCCTCTCTTACCTTTGCAGCGTTTGTGACCAGCATGTCGTCGCCCGTCACCAGTGTCTTTTGGTTCTTTTTGGTAAGCTCAGACATGCCCTCAAAATCTCCTTCGTGCACTGGGTCTTCAGCATAGATCAGCTTGTAATCCCGCATTAGCATACTAGCAAACTCGATCTGCTCGCCCGTGTCGCGCTTTATTCCTTGCCTTGCATAGTTGTAAACCTGATTTTTCTCGTCCCAGAATGAGGAGCTTGCGAAGTCAATTCCGATGGCCATGTCCTGACCAAGTGTGTATCCGCAGTTCTTTACTGCTTTTTCGACAATTTCTAGAGCCTGATCGTTGTTGACGTTCGGAGCCCACGCACCTTCGTCGCCCCTGCCATAGGTGAAGCGCTTGTCTATCGATTCTATGACCTTACGGGTTTCTGCATGTAGCTTGAAGTTCATTTCGAGCGCTTCAAATATGCTCTTAGCACCTACTGGACAGGCGAGAATCTCCTGAATGTCGGGAGTCCCCGGACCCGCGTGAGCCCCTCCGCCTAGAATGTTGCCAAGCGGGAACGGGAACCGGTAGGCTTTGGATGGCTTTAGGAGCTTGAAAAGCGGGACGTCGAGCGCCTTTGCGGCTGAGTCCACAGCCGCAATTGAAAGAGCGTACGCGACAGACCCTCCGATAATAGAATAGTTGGTAGTGTTGTCAATCGAACGAAGGGCGTTAAATACTGCCTTCATGTTGTCTGCTTGCAGTCCGACAAACTTGTTGGAATTCGCGTTAAAAGTCTCCAGTGCTTTCTCTGGTTTGTTGCTTGGAAAGCTCTGGGCCTCGAACTTACCAACAGACGCCCCCGAGGGTGCGCAGGCCCGTCCCATGAACTTGTTATCCGTCACAACATCAATTTCAATGGTCTTGCTTCCTCGACTGTTGAAAACTATTCTTCCTCGAACTGAGGTTATCGAAGGCATATACACGTGAGACCTGAATCGAGGTTATTTATTACTTCTTTATTCGATTTCCGACTGGATCTCTGTCATCCGCTTTCTGAGCGCCTCGTAGTAAGGAATAATCTGGTAGATGGTCTCGACGCTTGAGATGTACATTCTTCTGCAGCAGTAGCGTTTGATATTGAGAGAGTCCATGACCTTTGCTGGATCCTCTCCTGCCTTTACGCGGCTTGAATACTCGCCGTACTTGTCCGCGATAAGCTTGCCGCAGGTGAAACATCGCACCGGAATTAACATCTTTTGTTGCTGATGTCAATGTCCTGAGGCATTATAAAAACCATTACTGTCAATGGAGGTTATTGTTTAATTCATTTTAACAACCAGTAAACGGCGTTTCATAGAATCAGCTTTAGCTTTGGAGGTATATGCACCCCTCATGGCGTGCAAGCACAAGAGGAAGGGCGGATACTGGCCGTACTACCATCATCTGGCGCA
>DATLXY010000438.1:0-3279 GCA_035575335.1 Nitrososphaera sp.
CTTCTTCTTCAGTTCTGTAACATAGAAATAATGGCGCAGGCGCAGCCACCCGCTGTAAGCCTCGTTGTTGTACCACCTGGCATCGTCTGTATGTGAATATTGGCTTTCTGCCATACCTCCTCCTCTTCTACAACTGCTTGATGAAGTGGTAGTAGTAGTATAGCACACGAAAACGGTCCTCTCACGTGACAGGTGCATGGTCAGACATACATCCATTGCAGGTTCATATGCAATCCATAGCCAGTAGTCGCGGCCGTATATCTATCTATATATCTGAAGCAGAGGGTCTCGTCAACAAAAATATCGTACTTACAAGGCGCCTGTCTGTACGATATCTATCTACACAATCCGCGTATTTCTGGATTCATTTCCATACTGCAACGTGACTCCTCCTTTTCTTTTTTTATGTGTGCCAAGGATTTGGCTGCCAGCCTGAAACTCCTAGAATTGAAATACAAATACAGTGCATATGTGACTACAGCTTGGTCTGTTCTGGTTCTATTCATATCCCAATGAAAGAAGCTAGGACAGTCCTAGCTATACGAATTACCCTAAGTTAACAGAGCCTTTAGTAATGACCAAAGGCTCAAAAGTAGCCTCTACATTGCAATTAATGCTATAGTCTGATTGTCTAAATACTCCCGTCTTATCATCATTATAGCTCTAATTTTATTCACTTCAATTGCTCTAGCCTTTTCCATTCTCTATCTTCCCCGACTCCAGTCAAAAAGCGAGACTCACACTGGCATGCGCTTTGACAATGAGACATTCTTTAGGTCAGCAGCGCCTTTTGGTCATAAACTTGCTATTGTGCCTTCATACTCTGGAAATGAAGCTTCAATTGGTGTTGGAAATCCAAGTGGTTATGAGTTCAAGAATTGTAGCGTAATTCTAGAAGCTACAAGCGGCGGAATTACCAATACCACGCTAAAGACATATGATATGATACTTCCGCACACCTACGACTTCTTTAAAGTGGAATTAGAGGGCAACAATAGCACGAATGCTCGTGGTTTACTTATTCTTGAATGCAAAGAACCATACGAGCTAGCTACCAGCCCGGGGATATTCATTGGCAAGCTCGATTATAGACCGGGGGAAAATGTAACAATAAAGAGCATGACCGGATATTCGCAGGTAACTGTGCGTGTTCTGGACGCTGATGGAAATGCTAGTCTTGACAAGCAGGTGGCTACCAACGACGGATTCTTAAAATTTACCTTCCAAATTCCCGATAATGCCAAGCTGGGAACATGGTCTGTTAGGGTAGAATCTTCCAGTGTCATTTTTGGTCAGGATTTCAGGGTAGTAGGATAAAAATGAAAAGCAGTAATGTAACAGGTTCTGTTATTGCCGGTCTATCAGTCGGGGTTGCTCTAATCATTATATTCACTGGCATTCAAACCTGTATCTGTGCCAGTTACAAATGAAGAAATCTGCGGCGAGTCCATAGAAACGATAAGAACAAAATCCCCCTTCACCATCCTGACTCCGACCACGTTGCCTGAAGGTTATTCTCTACAAACAGTAGGTTACGTTCCTAATGTAGCAGTCACGACGTAATACTTCAATAAATCACTTTGTAATTCAAGAATTCCCATTCGCCTAATCGAGGAGTAATAGAAATTATTCAGGAACCACTTAGTCAAGTGAGTGGCGCAAAGATTGGAGAAGAATATGTTCAGAGAGAAATGACAAAGTATGAAACCAGTAACATTAATGCTACTAGCTATATCTTTCGGAATGGCAGAATGCATGCAATAGGCCATTGGGACGAAACATATCTCAAAGCTGGCTTGTAGGTGGTAGATGACAAGGCTCACACTATAGCGAAAATAGAAGCATGATCAAGCCATACCCCATTAGAACAGCTTGTTGAAATGGGAGCATCTCTGAAAGGCAACTAGTCAAGGGCTCGAAGGCATATGACGATTGGACAAAAGCTCAATAGCATCTCCGGTTAATTTCGAATTATGAACAGCTATCGCTCTACCGCTTTGATAGCCATTGTCGTTTTTGATATCCTCTTTTCATCACTCTATTCGTCCTCCTTCTTTGCAAATTAAGATGCAGGAAGAATCTACCAGATTCCCGGATCCAAGAGGATGGAGATGGATATCTACCAACTCAGAAAGTCTGAAAATATCTGTTTTAAACTCGACGATCAAAAGTTAAAGGAAATTGATGAAGCGTTCATGACTTATAACCCTGCTGAAGGCACGGGTGATATTCTATCAGCGGCAATCAGAGATGCTGATTCTAGTGCAGTCTCCGGTAAGCAAATGGAGGGGCAATTGAAACCCCCAAAGGAATACTTTGACAACATAGGAAATAGATACACTGGCAGAGGACTGAAAAAGCTGAAGTGATGGTGTCCTTGGTGAAGTCATTTGAAAGTGCTTTTAACCATACGATGACGTACAAAATGACAAGAAGATATTCGGATGACATGCATAGGTACAGTTGCAACTTTAGCTACAACGGCAACTATTATGGGTTGAGCATGAAGTTTAACTCCTTGCGATTTCTAACCGCCTATTCTAGGTTCACTGCAATTTCCATCCCAGATGGACTAACGCTAATTGGCGGTAGTTTTAAGCCTGTGGCAATGTCTTCAAATGAAGATTCCACAAAGATAATTAGAGCAATTTATCCTTTCAACGCCCTATTCTTTGGGCTAACCACAGTCATTATCCAGTCACGCTGCAAATAAGCTATAAAACCACCGAACCTGCAGACATGAGTCAAGCCCAGTTGGATAATAAAGGCTCACCAGCCATCTCTCAAAAGGTAGTAACCGTCTATCCGAATGAATCGCATGATGAGTTTTTCAATAATTATTATGATTCTGTAGATGGTATCTTTAATTATACAAGAATATCTAGCTCTAGGTGGCACAATAGTTGTAGACCATTATCCGGTTTGCTCGACATGCAAAAGATCCAATCACTTTACCAACACACCCTTATCCGGTAAAACTGCCAAGGTATATTCCTGTAGGATATGATACGACCATCTGCATGCTCGCAGATATGGGAGAGACACAGCTCTTCTTTTGGAACAAGTACCGCCAGACGACTCGGTGAGCCTGAAGGCTTTCAGGATCCAAATACCAATATCGAGAACGGTGCCATAGTGATATACGAGCAGTTTGACAAGATACTGCTTGGTGACGCATACACATCAACAAACGCAACTCAAATGGCAATGCGATTGTATAATCAAACATCCAAGGCAACGGAGGGCGGTATATCATTGCTTAACGGTGGATCTAGGCTA
>DATLXY010000439.1:0-3650 GCA_035575335.1 Nitrososphaera sp.
TCTTCTTCTTTTTTGGCGGCTGCCAAGGATTTGTGGCTGCCAGCCTGGAACTCCTGGAATTGAAATACAAGTACAGTGCATATGTGAATACAGCTGGGTTTGTCCTCTCATCTTTCTCTCCATATCGCAATGAAGAGCTAGACGATCCTAGCTATACGAGTTACCCGGAGCCCTTATTCACGTACAAAACCTTACACGAAAGCCTGCCATTTCCACTCTGTCCAGGCACTAATGAAGAAATGAGTGAAATCTAATGTATGAAAGAGACCTTCTCCTTTCCTTATGGAGAGTGTGAAAATCTGCTGAAATTGATCCATTACTTGAAAGTATTTTCGAGCAATATGGTGATAGGATTAAACTATGCCTGTCGGAGGCGAGGGCAGAGAGAACAACAGAGGTCAGATAGAAATTGGCACTGATCCTGGCAAAGGAATTGTTGAGAGAATAACTAACGGCATAGATGCTGTATTAGAGCTTGAGCATGATAGGCATAACGGCATCCTGAGTGTAGGTCTCCACGCGAGGTTGTAATATCTTGGTTGAATGTATCATCAAAATGAATCTATGAGCTAAGCCCGGCAAAGAGAATTAGCTTCTTCTGTGATTGTAACAGTAACAGAGGGTAATGATAAGACTCACAGAACCATACAGGTCGTTGATTCCGGTAGGACTAACCCCTGAAGAAATGCCTTCCACTATTCTGTCTAGGTGAAAGCAATGAGGTTCAAAAAGCTGTATCTGGCTGGCGCCTTTGGACAAGGAGGCTCAAGCACTTTTGCTTGTTGCAAGTATTCTTTGATTTGTAGTCGGTCATATTCAAATCCAGCTAAAGTAGGTTTTACTATCGTTTATTATCAGGATTTGCCGCCGGACAAATACAAGCATGGAATGTATGTTTATCTAACTCTAGATAAAGAGTACAACAGCTAGAAATTAGCCATTATTTACTTTCTGGCCTACATCTTTTACTGAGAGAAGCTTTTTCTGATATTAATTACATACACATTAATCAACAACTATGGACTTGACAGGACAGACAAACAGTGGGCAGTCATAGAACCACTCATCCCCTCCCTTTCCCGCTTCGGCCCGATGGCAATGGCAGGCCATGGCGTGGCTCTCGGGGGAGGCCATGAATGGTATACTATTGGTACTGCGCAGTGGAGCCTGCTGGCACGACATGCCAGACAGAGGAGATATTATTATCCGCCGTACCAGACGTGTCATCACAGGTTCCAGCAGTGGGTCAGATCAGGGGTATTCAAACAGGTACTTGAAGCGCTGGCCACCGACCTGAAAGAACGTGGTGGTCTGGATTTATCGAAATGTTACATCGATGGCACACCTTCATAGTGGCCAAAAAGTGGCGACGACGTTGGAGCGACCAAGTGCGGGAATGGTACGAAGCTCGTGGCAGTGGTAGACCGTGCTGGCCTCCCTGTCTCTGTACACGTTGCGTCTGCTTCGCCGCATGAAGTCACCCTTGCTGAAGCTACCGTCTCCAAGTGTTTTGTCGATGATGAGAATCCCGCGCGTCTGATTGGAGACAGAGGGCGTACGACAGTGAGTGACCCACCGGACTACCGTCTACCAGTCGAACATGGTATTGAAATGATAGCGCCCCATACAGGTACAACAGGCAGGCACCCAGAACACAGGATGGTGGTTGACCATTGCGTCGGTACAGACGTTGCTGGAAGGTTGAGCGACTGTTTGCATGGCTGCAGAATTTCAGGTGCATACAGGTACGCCATGACTATTATCATGCACAGAACTTATCGGGTTTTGTTCAGCTAGGATGCATGATGATCCTGCTCAGGAAGTGTTTATGAGATGGCTTCTAATCTCTGATACTGTTGAGCTAACTGTTTTTGGAGAGATATGACGATGTTGCCATTGGCATCGCGTTTGATTCCCCATTTGCCTTCTCTTTCCATCTCTGACAAATATCGTGATATAGTGCTATGGTCTACCTACATCAGTAGCGATAGCTTTAGTTGTATAGTTGCCATTTTGAATGCTGATCGCTATAGCTTCTTTGATCTTTTCCATATCTTTGGCTTTTAACTAATATAGATGCTTACACGTAAAGGGCAGAAGCTTTCAAGCATAAGCGGATTAATGTGGTCAAGCTTGATCAGCTACAAAATCAGCGTGCTTTATCACTACAAATTAGTAAATAGGTTCATAAGTCAAGAAGTTGCTAAATTACACATGGACACCACTCTCAGGCTGGTTATCAAGCGTCAGATTCTCGTGATAGGCGCAGCCCTTGGGGCAGGATTGCTGGTTACCCTCCTAACTGGCAACGTGCTGATCGGACTAGCAGTCAATATCGCCATCTTCATCGGTCTGATATTCTATATCCGGAGAAAGCAGGTTGGAGCGCTCAGGACACTTGGTTTGAGCGAGTCGAGCATGGGCTACAGTGTAGACAAGCTAAAGTACATCTGTCTGTCCTGCGGCGCAGAAGTAAAGGGGTCAAGGTGCAGCCGCTGCGGCTCGAATATGAAAAAACCCTTATTTTAGTCGGCCGCTGTCTGAAAACCAGATTCCCTTTGCCTTCTTTCTTTCGTTGAATATCAAGAACAGACCGGCGGCTGACGTCACTGCCACAATGGCAGCCGGCAGTCGAATATCCATCTGGTGATATAACTCTCCTGTTGACGGGTTGAAGGAAAACGACATTGCGTATGCATTGGTGACCGCGAAGAAGAGCAGCGCGACAGGCACAATAAGAACCAGATACTTCACAGATAATTCAATCAAATAGTGACATATAAGACTTATCATAAAAATTACATTTTATGATATATTTCAAAAATTGGAACCTATGCATACTTTTGCAACACCCTTTCTCTTTCGCGACCTCAACAACTTATTAATTCCAACGGTTATCAACTCCTACAGATGAGCAAGACTTGTTTGAAATGTGGTAAGGCTATTGTCGAACCCGTTGACGACCCAGCTGCAGAGAAGTACCCTTCTTGCGCAGCCTGCTGGAAAGAATGGATCACTTATGCTGTAATGGTAATGAACGAAATGAGGCTTGACATGTCACTGCCAGAACACAGGAAAGCGCTGCGCAAGTACGAGCGCGCGTTCTTTGGGCTTGAAAAGGGAATAGGAGAGATCGAGAAGAGACCGGACAATCCGGAAGGCCACCAGAGCAGCGGCGGTCAGCCGCATTGACACCATCTCTTACTATTAACTATAGAATTTGTCGGCACAAGACCTCTGGTTTTAACCAGAGGATGAATGCTGCTCCTGTTCTCGTTGACTATATTGGTAACTGTAGAATATAGACAAATCACAGCACCAATAGCAAAGTTCTATCACTGCAAGGTGTTTGGACTAACAAATATCAAACAATTGGCGCTGTCCCATACGACAACCTGCGACACAATTTACAGTCAGGAGAAGACGATTTTTACTTTATTCAGCCATCAAGCTACAGACGCTGCCAGGGGCTCTGTTAACTTAGGGTAACTCGTATAGCTAGGACCGTCCTAGCTCTTCATTGCGATATGGAGAGAAAGATGAGAGGACAAACCCAGCTGTATTCACATATGCACTGTACTTGTATTTCAATTCCAGGAGTTCCAGGCTGGCAGCCACAAATCCTTGGCAGCCGCCAAAAAAGAAGAAGA
>DATLXY010000440.1:0-4239 GCA_035575335.1 Nitrososphaera sp.
TGTCTCACTTTCATTGGCACCGTAGCTTACAATCACAGTATATTCGCCGTCGATGTTCATCAGTCCTCCGGACCGGAATGTGTATGTGTATGATCCGTCCGCTGCTACAGTGATCTGGTCGGCCCTAACGAGATTGCCTTGTGGTGAAAGTACCCGGATCAGAATCGGCTGGTCGGCTGAAACGCTCCCGACCTGACCAGTAATGGTGATGTCGTCGCCGGAGGAGTAGCTGCTTCTATCTGTCTGCACTGTCAGTCCTGTCTGTGCATTCGCCACACCGACTAGTGCAACGGATACAACAGACGCCATTAATATAGCCATTAGTGCATATGCTTTATAGTCCATTATCCCTCATGCACACCTAAGTCGCTATAATTGCATTACTATTTATCCTTTTTGTGCATAAACTCTAACACTTCAGACCATTTTGAAAGGTGTGATTAAATATCTTCTCTCAATTTTCAAAATAAAAGGAATTTTGCGCACAATAAATTGCGAATACTTATATATGCTCACCGGATTTCCGTAAATTTGGATTTGATGTTTTCTCCCAAGCAAAAGCTATCTTCATGTTTGGAGGTGCCTACTAACATTGTCTGAAAAGAAGGTCATCAAGATAACAAACCACATTTACCAGCCAAAGCACGAAATACTGCCCAGAAAGGAAGCAGAGGAGATTTTGAAAAAATACAACGCCAAGCCGAGCCAGTTGCCTTACATAATGATAAGTGACAAGGCCTTGGAGGATCTTGACGTTCGACCCGGCGACATCATCAAGATCACGAGAAAGAGCCCGACTGCGGGTGAAAGTGTATATTACCGTTACGTCGTAGAGGGTTGAGTATATACCATGATAGAGAGTTCTATTGAAATGTGGCCAATTATTAACGACATTTTACGCAGGGAGGGCGTTGCCAGGCAGCATCTGAACTCTTATAACGAATTCATGGAGCGCGGGCTCCAGAGCATCATTGACGAAGTAGGCGAGATAGAGATAGAAACGGCCGAATACCCATACAAGATCAAGCTGGGCAAGATCAAGCTCCAGCAACCCAGGATCATGGAGCTTGATGGTTCCATTACACACGTGGCTCCGATGGAAGCGAGGCTCCGCAACCTTACCTATGCTTCTCCAGTAATGCTAGAGTGCAGCGTGGTAGAAGATGGCAAGATCCTAGAATCACGTTTTATCCACATCGGCGACATGCCAGTCATGGTTAAGTCTAACACCTGCATTCTTCACAATCTGCCTGAAAGCAAGCTCATCGAATTTGGTGAGGATCCGCGCGATCCCGGAGGATATTTCATCATCAATGGTTCAGAACGCGTCATCGTAGGATTGGAGGACTTGTCCTACAACAAGATCATCGTAGATGCCGAAGAAACAACCGGAACTCTGCTCTACAAGGCCAAGGTTTACTCTTCAATTGTTGGCTATAGGGCAAAGTTAGAGCTGATAATGCGCCCCGATGGCTCGATAGTGACCAAGATTCCAGGCTCACCCGTGGACATTCCACTCATCACTCTCATTCGCGCACTTGGCCTGGAATCTGACAAGGACATTGCGGACTCTGTCTCTCTAAACGAAACCATTCAGGACGAGCTTGAGCCCTCGTTTGAAAAGGCTGGAGACGTCAAGACCAGCAGGGACGCTATAGTCTACATCTCAAAAAGAATCGCACCGGGTATGTTAGAAGAGTTCCAGATCAAGAGGGCAGAGACTCTGCTAGACTGGGGTCTTCTGCCTCACATTGGCAAGAATCCTGACAATAGGCACGAAAAGGCGCTGTTTCTGGGCGAGGCGGCCTGCAAGCTGATCGAGCTGAAGCTGGGATGGATAGATCCAGACGACAAGGATCACTATGGCAACAAGGTCATCAAGTTTGCCGGCCAGATGCTTGCAGACCTTTTCAGGACTGCCTTCCGCAATCTGATAAGAGACATGAAGTACCAGCTGGAGCGCTCAGGACAGAAGCGAGGCATCAACGCGGTAGCTGCGGCAGTTAGACCCGGCATCGTCTCTGACAAGCTGAACAATGCCATCGCAACAGGAAACTGGGGAAGAGGCAGGGTAGGAGTCACGCAATTGCTCGACAGAACCAACTACATGTCCACTATTTCGCACCTGCGTAGGATCCAGTCGCCGCTCAGCAGGAGCCAGCCTAACTTTGAGGCCCGAGATCTGCACGCGACACACTTTGGCAGGATCTGCCCTGCGGAGACTCCTGAAGGGTCTAACTGCGGACTCGTAAAGAACCTAGCTCTATCCGCGATAATTTCAGTTAATGTCCAGAGCGCTGAAGTGACAGAGAAGCTCTATGAGCTTGGAGTGCAGAACGTCGAAGACGCCAGCGAAAGCCTCAGGGAATTCGGGACAAGGGTATTCGTGGATGGCAGGCTGATAGGATACGTCGAAAAGGGCGACCAACTTGCCGATACGCTAAGGTCGATGAGGAGATCTGGAAAGATTCACCCGCACGTGGGTATTTACCTTTACACCTCGCAGAACGAAAAGGCCACAAAGCGACTCTACATCAGCTGCAACGCCGGCCGAGTGCTGCGACCGCTTGTAGTAGTGAGGGATGGCAAGCCTCTTGTCACCCGTGAGATCATTGAAAAGGTTTCCAAGAAGTTCCTTTCCTGGAACGACCTTCTATACATGGGAGTGATAGAGCTGGTCGATGCAAACGAAGAGGAGAACTGCTATGTTGCCATTGATCCAAAGAAAATAGAGCCAGAGCACACACACCTGGAGATATTCCCTTCAGCGATTCTGGGTGTGGGAGCTTCGATAATTCCATATCCGGAGCACAACCAGTCGCCGAGGAATACCTACGAGAGCGCGATGGCAAAGCAGAGTCTCGGGTTTTCAACACCGCTGATGAATGCCAGCACCTATGTAAGGCAGCACTTCATGCTTTATCCGCAGACTCCTGTGGTGAGCACCAAGGCGATAAACCTGCTTGGACTTGAAGAACGCCCAACCGGCCAGAACGCCGTGGTGGCGGTGCTGCCGTATGAAGGCTACAATATCGAAGATGCCGTAGTATTCAACAAGTCATCAGTGGACAGAGGATTTGGCAGGACATTCTTTTACAGAATCTATGAAGCGGAGGCGAAGCAGTATCCTGGGGGCATGAAGGACAACTTTGAGATTCCACAGCCGGATGCCAACGTCCGAGGCTACAGGGGCGAAAAGGCCTACCGCCTGCTTGAACAGGATGGTGCTATAATGCACGAGGCCGTTGTAAGCGGAGGCGATATTCTGATCGGCAGGACATCGCCGCCTAGGTTCATGGAGGAGTACAAAGAGTTCGAGGTCAAGGGCCCATACCGGCGTGATACCTCAGTCGGAGTCAGGCCATCAGAAAACGGCGTCGTTGATACCGTAATAGTCACACAGTCAGTCGAGGGCGGCAAGATGTACAAGATCAGAGTCAGGGATATGCGAATCCCTGAGATTGGTGACAAGTTTGCATCAAGACACGGCCAGAAAGGAGTCATTGGCATGTTGGTAAACCAAGAAGACATGCCGTATACTGAAGATGGCGTCGTTCCAGACATCATGATCAACCCACACGCCTTCCCTTCGAGGATGACTGTCGGACAGTTCATGGAGTCGCTTGGAGGCAAGGCAGCCTCGCTTCGCGGCAAGATCGTTGACGGCTCTGCGTTCCTTGGAGAGAAGGGTGATGACATCAAGAGCGCAATGGAGCAGTACGGTTTCAAGTATACCGGCAAGGAGGCCATGTATGATGGTAGGACGGGACGCAAGTTCCCGGCGGACGTCTACATCGGAGTTGTCTACTACCAGAAGCTGCACCACATGGTAGCTGACAAAATTCACAGTCGTGCGAGAGGACAGGTTCAGATGCTGACAAAGCAGCCAACCGAGGGACGTGCGCGCGGTGGAGGGCTTAGGTTTGGAGAGATGGAGCGTGACTGCCTTATCGCGTATGGCGCGTCAATGATGCTGAAGGACAGACTGCTTGAAGAATCTGACAAGGCGGAGGTCAATGTTTGCGAGCGCTGCGGGCTGCTCGCATACTATGACGTGAAACAGCGCCGCTATGTATGCCGGGTCTGCGGAGAAAAGGCAAAGATTTCCTCAGTGGTTATTGCCTACGCGTTCAAGCTGCTGCTCCAGGAGATGATGAGCCTTAACGTCGCTCCTAGACTGCTTGTGAAGGAGAAGGTCTAAAGAGGTGGATTTTGGGATGATTGAAGAATCTGCAAAAA
>DATLXY010000441.1:0-6887 GCA_035575335.1 Nitrososphaera sp.
CCAGTTCTGCTGCCCTCCTTTCAAGAACCATGTCTCAGATGACAGGGAGAAGCTGATAGCTAGCTGTTCCTGTCGTCAAGGACGGATGATAAAAATGAAAAATGGCAACAGCATGGCAGCAGACTTGTGCTAGTTGGTATAACAACAAGGTGCTTCATGATGCCAGAGAAAAGGATGTCAAAACTAGAGTCATAACTGAAATCACGGACTCGAATATAGATTATTGTAAGAGATTGCTCGAGCTCTGCGATCTTCGGCATATGGAAAGAGTAAGAGGAAACTTTGAAGTAAACGAAAGAGAATGTGTCGTTTCTGCTAATCTGAGAAGAGCTCAGCCAGCGCAGCAACTAATCTATAGCAATGTTAGGAAATCGTAGAACAGCAACAATATCTGTTTGACACTCTATGGTTCAGAGCCCTACGTGCCGCTTAAATAAAGATGAAAGAAATGCAACAGAATGCAAAAGAGATCAGAAAGTTAATAGACTCTCTTCATATTTGCACCAAATGCGCAGCTTCATTTGTCTTTACAGACGATGTTGAAGAACATAAGATAAGGACAGGACATCAGGAGTTCTTCAAGCACCGTTTTGTTGCGGAGTTAGCTTGAAAACCACTTTTCGACAGCCACTAACGGAGAGAGTTAGGTTAGCGATAAAGTAACAGCAAATCCATTTGCAAAAGAATACGTGGAAATTGGCTGCGCAATTCCCAACCTGAAGCAATAACTCCCTCGCGGACGCAGGTCGAGCAGACTCCCGCGTTGGAAGCAGAACTGAAAAAGATGTCAATACACCAATTGAAAATGTTACAGTAGCCTTCAATATCGGAAAATCCCCCAAGAATAACTTGGCGATCTTGAGGGCAGCAGTAAAATCTGGGACCGATCCGTCAGCGTCCACCACCTAGCTCCAAATTTCTCATGATCTTCTATGCGTCTTTTATTCAAGTCATTTATTTGTAAAACAAATATCTAAAATCATACATAATTACGACTATAAGTTAGATATAGTCGACTACAAACTTGCAAGCTGAAGGATACGCATACGGAGATGAGAAGAAGATTAGGATTATCATTTGAGACAGGATAACATACGCGACATTCGCAGGATCCCATGTCAGTCAACAAGATGCTACACCTGATCCAAAGTGATTGAAATATACTCGCGCGCGTTGTCATTTATCAATAGATGTGGCGTACAATGACCTGTGTAGCTACTGCTACGACATTGAAAAGTCAAAAGAAAATCTGAGCAGGAATTAATCGTCAAATGGTAACAACCTTGGAGCAGCGCAGCCAAGCCGTCTGAGCAGAATCCGATCAAAAAGAGTGAGCCGCGTAAGGCAATAAGAGGAAAATATTATTTCTGCAAAAAATATGGATCTGATCTCGCCTCTGTTGCATTGAAAATGATTATCACCATAAGGAGATGATGTGGACAATATCAACATGATATTAGCAGAATATGGTAGACTTTCTTTTATACAAAATATTTGATTATCTCTTGTTGAAGTGCATTTTGCTTTTCATTTATGTTGTAAGACTGGATCCGTCGGTCCCTTGTCAATTGTTGCGGTAACATGAAGATGAAACCTTCAATGTCTGCGTCTCGGAAAAGGATTGTAGAAGAGCTCACTCGTTTGGGAGTGTACGAGACGTCAATGGATACGTTTTCTGATAATGTCTTGGAAGCCATGCTGTCAGAAATTCAAAAGACCGTCATGGCAACATCAAGAGATGCTGGCAGAAGCTTGCGGAGGAACCCTCCGTCAGATTTTCACGAATTGAGCCAATCTGACATAAAGATACTAAAGCTCCTTGCAAATTCCAAGGAGAGACTATCGGGCCTCGCATTATCGAAGAAGCTTAACATTCCGGTTACAACAGCACAGAGGCGACGGAAAAAGCTTGAAAACGAGTTCCTTTCAACAAGCTATTCACTGAAGTATGAAAAGTTCGGGCTCAGAAAGGCGATATTGTTCATCAATACTGTCAAAGGAAACAACGAAGAAGTAGGCCGGAAATTACTCCTTTTCAATGAAGTATTGTCAGTGCACAACTCAATTGGAAATAATAACATCGACCTGCATGCAGAAATTCTGATCACGAACAATTCCAGGCTCCTGTCTCTTATAGAGTCGATCAAGGCCATGGATGGAGTTAAAGACGTGGCATGGAGTGAAACTCTCAAAGAGATAGGCACTAATACTAATGCAATAATCAGAATCCTCGATGGTTACTAGCTATTTGGTATGTTATCCCATCGCTTTCATCGCCGTTTGGTAGGCTTGCAGACGGGATCCCCTTTGTCGGTCGAGACACAGTCGTCCGCCCTCTTCGTTTAACAAGCCTCTATTCTCCCCCATTTTGCAATAGGTTTTCCGGTCGCGCACTATTGGGATAGGAATCAAACATCATCGATGTTACTTGTTTTGGCGCTTACAATGAAGCAAGAATATACACAGCTACAAATTCGTATTCTGACCAGTATTTTTCATCATTGTTGTATCAAGTCTCTGAACGTGTACGAAAGCCATATTTCCACCATGAACCAGTTGCTTGGTGTGACAATTTTGCGAAGTCGCCGGAGAACGTGTTGTTGCGAGAAGATGGCGAAATATGCCGCTGGTCATCAGTTACCTGAACAATTCTTCATTATCGAGCATCAAATGTGGTGATCAGTCTTTCATAACCCTTGCCAGCCACTTAGGTCACATGAATCATGTAAAAAATGAAGATAGCAGCAAGATACTGATAATGGGGTTGGGTCAGATTGGCTACAGTAATGCAGAATACATGACCTCGCTGGACCTCGATGTGGATGGATATGATGTTAGTGAAAATGCAGTGAGGAGGGCTCTTGATGACGGAGTAATCAAGAACAGGGCAAGAAGTTTCGAGGGATACGATTACTATATCATTTGCATCTCCACTCATAACCCTCACGACATGTCTCTTCCATTCCAAGACGGAATATTTCAGCTGGCATACAGGATATCAAAGGAAGGAAAATCCGGGGCATTGGTGGGGATAGACAGTACAATTAGCAGGGGTACATCGAAGACAGTTTTTGACATCTTGGGTCATAGACTACATGTCTGTCATGTACCGCACAGATTCTATGCCAATGAAAAGGAGAACCATGGAGTAAGGCAGACGCGGGTGGTAGGAGCATGTGATTCATGCTGCATGGAAGAAGCAAGGAACTTTTACGGAAAGATTCTTGATATCCCATTATTCGAAGTGAGCTCGATAGAAGTAGCAGAGCTCTGCAAGATCGTCGAGAATTCGTATCGATTTCTTGAGATCGCGTTTGCAGAAGAGCTAAAAATGATGTGTGACAATAGCGGAATCGACTTCAGGGAACTCAGGAACGCGATAAATACAAAGTGGAACGTCAAGATCTTGGATGCAAGAGATGGAATAGGGGGTCATTGCTTACCAAAGGACAGTCAAATGTTCCTTAACACCACAAAGGCGCATGTGGGATTTAGCTTGATCGAAGCTGCAAAAGAGATTGACCTAAAGTACAGGATGCATATCCGGGGGAAGGCTAATCAGGATATGTCTGTGCAAATCCCGCCGGAGAGAGGAATCTGATTAAAGCCTGACACTCTTTTTTTCAGGAGTGGGGCGTGCGGCGCGCGTAGCTGTTATCAAAGCTTGTCTGTCACCTGTACAAGGAAAACATTGATAGTTTCTCCTTTGCTGGATGTGCGAGTGGGTGTATAGACAGCTAGGATTTTTCCTGTGTCAACAAAGTGGATAATTTTTCCATCAAGGGATTGTTATCTGGATACTTATGCCGCATGACACCTTTATCAGAATAATTTATCCTCCATCAGAACTATTTGCGGACACGGTTCTTATATTTTCACGCTTGCGAACAAGATACCAGAAACAAATTATGTATAGAAAAATTGCATTAAGAATAAGAACTAGCGTTCCAGAAACACACTGTCCAATGGCACCCGCCCAGTCAATCGTCGTTGTCAGGAGTGCTTTTACATGATGATAGACCAGAAAAGCCACTTCGTAACAAAACCAGAATCCTCCATGTCGAGACACGAGCTATTACAGGAACTGTCAAAACTTGGCGTAGATACCGGAGCCTTCAATTCCTTTTCCATTGAAGAGCTTAGCGACCTGCTATATGGGTTAAACAAAGTGATTAACACATACCGACATGCACAGAAGGCAGACAGGCCAACGAAAAAAGGGATCACCCCCGTGTTGTCATTGGCCGATAGAAAGATCCTGAAATCCCTGCTTGCTTCTGGAGGGAGAGTTTCATCATTGAAGCTCTCCCGCGAACTCGACATACCGCTCAGTACGGTTCAGAGAAGAAGAAAAAGACTGGAAGAACTGTTGCTGGAAACCTATTATGTGCTGAAGGTTGACAAGTTTGGGTGGAGGCGCGCGACCTTGTTTATCTCAACGCAGAATGGGCTGACTATGTCTGTTGCAAAGGAACTGCTTCGATGGGAGGATTCTATCATCTCCGTTAGCAGGACTATGGGAGGCAGCGAAATTGACCTGCAACTCGAATTCATATTCCGCCAAAATTCGGAATTACTCGCACTGATAGAGAAGATTCGAGCCGTGAATGGAGTAAAGAATGTTGCATGGAGCGAATCCATAGAGGTTATCGGAAAGAACTTTGACCGTTTTGGAGCTATAGTCGACAGCTGCTGATAGAAAGTTCGATTTCCCCCCATCACTTCTTGGTTATCAGTAGAGGGCTACAACCGTATTTTCTGTTGATTGGGATATTAGCATCGTGGTCTAACCCCTGATCACAAATGGGAAATCCTTTCTATTCCTCGGGACAAAGCCAGCATTAATTGGTATCTCGATATCAAAAACTGAGGATATTCCATTCATATTGCTTCCGTTATTGCTCATGATAATATGTGCTCGATTTTGGGTTACAGTGGCAAGGATAATGCAGCGTCTATACTTGTGGATGGCTTGAAGCTGATGGAGTATAGAGGGTACGACAGCGTTGGGGTTGCAACCATAAAGGACGAGAAAATCTTGATTTCAAAAGGCGTAGGGAAGGTGGCAGAAGTTAATCAAAGGTTGGGGCTTGAAAAAATGGAAGGCTCCGTTGGCATTGGCCATACCCGCTGGGCAACCCACGGAGGAGTCACGGATGGCAATGCCCATCCTCATTCAACTTGCAAGGGTGACATCGCGGTTGTTCACAACGGCATTATCGAGAACTATCGGGAGCTAAAGGACGAGCTTGTCAGGCTGGGGCACTCTTTTAGAAGCCAAACCGACAGCGAAGTCATAGCCCATCTTTTGGAGGAAAAATTTTCCAAAGGAGTGTCGGTTAAAGAAACCGTTGTCGAGGCGTGCAAAAAACTGCGCGGGTCATATGCATTTGTGGCAGCCTTTAAGGATGGGACTATGGCTGCTGCCAGATGGGAGGAGCCGCTTATCATCGGGATATCGCTAAAGGGAACTTTCATCTCAAGCGACGTACTCGGGTTTCTAAAGTTCACTGATAAAGCAATATTCCTGGACAATGGCGATATAGCTGTAATCGAAAACAACAACATCGCTCTGTATGATGTTGGGGGCAACCCTGTCAGCAGGCCAGTTACACCAGTTGCATGGGAGCTTGGCGCAGCCAGCAAAGGCGAGTACGGCCATCACACCCTGAAAGAAATCAATGAACAAACAAGAACGACTATTAACAGGATTTCAAGCAGGCACAAGCTCGATGAATTCTGCAAGATAATTTCACAGGCAGAACACGTGTTTCTAACTGGAAGCGGATCTAGCAATCACGTGGCGTTGTTGGCGAGAAGGATTTTTGCAAGATTCGCCAAGATTCAGACAAGCGTAATCGTATCAAGTGAATTTCAGTATGAGTTTGATTTTATAACTCCCAATTCTGTGCTTGTTGCAATCTCCCAAAGCGGCGAGTCTGCCGACGTGTTGAACTCGGTGAAAAAGGCAAGGGAAATGGGCGCCAAGATCCTTTCGATCGTCAACGTCACGACCTCTTCTCTTGCAAGGATGAGTGATGCCATTGTGTCAATAGAATGTGGGCCGGAGATCGGAGTGGCGGCTACAAAGAGCTTCACGGGGCAGCTTGCGGCAATTTACGCCATAGCCAATCAATTCACAAAAAGTCTTCAAAATCATGACATCATTGGCAACTTGGATGAGCTAGCCCGGGCGCTTGACAAGGCACTGTCGTCTTACCATAACCTGGGTAAGATTGTGGAATTGACAAGCAACGCAAACAACATATATCTTCTGGGAAGATCCATGCATTATCCGATAGCTCTGGAAGGAGCGCTCAAGCTAAAAGAACTCGCATACATACATGCCGAGGGATTGGCTGCAGGCGAGCTGAAGCACGGACCCTTGGCCCTTATGGACAAGAATGCGCTCGTGCTTGTGTTAAATCCAACCGATAACACCTACGAGGAAATGCTCCATAACATCCATGAAATAAAGGCAAGAGGGGCGACAGTCATTGGCGTCTCTGATAGCAACAGCGAGCTGTATGATCACTGGATTGAGCTACCGAAAATCAGGGAACAACATCTTTATCCATTGATCGAGGTAATCCCGCTGCAGATCTTGGCATACCTTGTGGCAGTCAGCAGAAAAGTCGACCCCGACTACCCTCGGAATCTGGCCAAGTCGGTGACAGTAAAGTAAGCACATAAAGCTGCGTATGCCGCCGGCAGCATTTTATATTATGTTTTGCCGTATTCCAACGCTTCTCTAAATCTCTTCTTGAAGATTTTGCCAGCTGTGGTGCCCATGATTTCGACCAAAGAATCTTCGATCTGCGCAACAGAACACTTGTTGATAGAAGACGAGAATTTCTCTGTCAATGCCGCAAAAACCGCCTCCTTGG
>DATLXY010000442.1:0-2803 GCA_035575335.1 Nitrososphaera sp.
CCATCACAGCTGGATGAGCATTCTCCCATTCGCGCCCAGAAGCGCACTGTGGCTTTACGCGAGCCTCTGGCCTAACCTGTCAATGGCGTCCTCCGTACAACAGGAGACGCAAGAACCCAGCAGGCCCTATTCGTTGCTCAACCATCTAGCTGGATGAAGGCATTCATTGTTGCCTTCGTACGATAATTTAGTAGCTTTTGATATTTTACCATCTTCATTACGCCGTCTGCGCTAGAGTGCTGGCGGTGGCTTTTCTGATCCTGACCTTCGAACATATCACCTGTCAAGTCTTAGGCCCACGACTCAGCTTCTATGTATTAACCGCGAGTATTTCCGATTAGCTAGTAAAACAGGGTTTACTTGCAGCATTAACTGCCATCATCTGTGTGCAGAAAAGTAGCTGCTGCTATTCAATGTCAATTAAAAAGGGGAAGGATTTGGATCGCAACATTTTTTGGGGTTGCCCGAGAGAAAATGAGGTAGTGCCGTTCGGATTATTCAAAAAGAAAGAAAATGAACCAACTCCGCCACAACGCCCGATAATATCGACGCCGGCGGCCGGCGCTCTTTCCATAGAACAGGCGCGGGATCTGCTGGAGAATATCGAATCCGCAATGGTGCAGGAACTCGCGGCGCGGCTTGCTCCCATAAGACAGTCTGCCATCCAGTCGCTCCACTCCATTGATGCACTTGCGAACGAGATGGAGCGTGAAAAGCTGAAGCTAGAGGGGTTGGAGCAGAGATACAGATCCGTTGCCGAGAACACAAAGAGGACCGTCGTATCTGCACTGAGGCGCGAAGCAGCGACGGAACTGCAAGAGGTTCAGTCGGCCAATGACGCCAAGAAATTCAGGGAAAGGTTCGAGACAATGATGAACCGCTTTGGAGAGGTGAGCGGATCGCATAGCAAGATGATCAACGCATTCATGAAGAAGCACGCCAGCAAGATGAAGCAGGAGTTCGAAGTACTGACAGACCTCCTAAATGAAACCAGAGCCGAAATATCTGATTTTGAAAAAAGACGCGCTCCGGTCGTAAAGTGCAGTGGCATACTAAACACTGCGACGCAAAAAGCTTTGTCCATCAAGGCATCAAAGGAGTCTCTGCAGAGCATAGAAAACGACATCAAGAAGATGCAGGGTGAGCTCGAGAGCCTCAAGACCGATCTTCAAACCCTGAAGGCCACGTCTGAATTCGGTCAGGCACAGGCAATGGCGCAGGAAGTTGCAGATCTAGAGACCCAGAAAGAGCAATTCCGGGCGCAATTAACGGATCACTTTTCTCGAGTGTCCAGGGCCTTTACAAAGTATTCTTATGGCCTGACAAGGGAGAGAGAGGTTAGACTCCGAATGATGTCGGAGGAACCCTGGAAGATGTTTGACGAAGCAGACATCTCTCCGTATATCGCTGTGCTGCAGGAGATTCGAAAGTCCATAGATTCAGGCAAGATTCAGCTGAAGGATTCCGATAAGGTCTCGCACTACCTTGACACGATAGCTAATTCCCTTCCTGAGTTTCAGAGCAAGGCGCGGGCATTGAGTAAACTGGAAGATTCTCTGAAGCAGAGTGACATCAGCTTGGTGAACAGGGCCGCCGATCTTGAAGCCAGAATAGTGCAGCATGAAGAAGAGATCGCCCGCGGAAGACGCAACATGGAGCAGTTAAAGCGCCAGATGGCGGAAAAGGTTGAGAGTCTCGCATCCGATCTAAAGGACGCAAGATCGATCCTTGAAGAGCTAACAGGAAAAAAGTATCTGCTTGAATACTCCTAGCTAGCTTTCATATGCTTCATTTATGACCCGTTCAAACGCGGAATACGGAAATGCTCCACGCATCAGTTTTGGCGTTTCTCCATCCACCAGAATAATAAAGCTGGGAGTAGCGTCGAGGCCGATTGTCCTAGCGAGGTTGTAGTTCTTCTTGACAACATCTGAGTACTTGCCAGAGTCGAGGCAGTCCGAAAACTCGCCCATGTCCCGAATGCCGACGTTCTGTGCAAACCCTTCAAGGCTAGCTCTCGTCACCCAGCCGGTGTTCTCCCCCTTCCAGTTATTGTACAGTTCGTCATGGTAGTCCCAGTATTTTCCCTGGTCTGCAGCGCAGTATGACGCTTCCGCCGCTAGCGACGAAGCTCTGTCTGAGAGGTCATTTATCGGAAAATCTTTGAAAATAAACTGCACCAGCCCAGTCTCCACATACTCTTCCATCAGTGGAACCTTGGTGCTTTGGTGCCAGCGGTAGCACCACGTGCACTGGTAGTCTCCAAATTCGACTATCGTAACCCGAGCGTCATTGTTTCCCAAGGCTGGAGCATTGGGAATGGTGGGCGATAGCAACTGCATAATTATCTGCTGATTCTGGTAGTATTGTTACTATCATTACTGCTGTCGTTGGCTGCTGCCATAGGTGATCTGGTACCTGACATGGCTAACGCAGCCGCAATGACTGCCACAATTATTCCAGCCACTATCGCTGAGATTAACATTGTCTTGCTGGCCATTGCTTTTGTCTACCTCCAGAATACTGAAAAGACCCCCAGCCCTGCAATACAGAGGCCGCCATAAGCCACAGAGTTTACCCCTAGAGAGGCTCCAAGAACAGTCACGCCAATCCCGCTTGCAATCGTCATGATCTCGCCAATCCTTCTATTGCTGATGCGGCGGCGCCTCTTTTGCCTGATCATCAATACCTGTGGAACCGGCTTGGTTTTATAAAATTACCTGATGATTTAGCAATTCATGTGCGGAGCTTCATAGCTTCGCTCCAGCACTGTTCGGCTGATCGAATCTCAGCGTATCCACAC
>DATLXY010000443.1:0-2680 GCA_035575335.1 Nitrososphaera sp.
TGAGTTTACTAATATGAGGCCGTCGTTTCTGTTACCACCCCTGCGACCACGAGAAACTGCATGTCCGAGCACCGCCGACATTTGATACACGTCGTTGCAGAAGAGTTGCGGCTGCGGAATTACAGTCCGAAGATCATCAAAGCGTACAAGAGTTCTATCGAGTCATGCGCTCGCCATTCTTTTCCATCCCCGATGCGCGAGAAAAAATACCTCAAGACTTCTTGGGGGAAGGGGTATATCAAGAATCGACTTAAGAACTATCTCACAGGATGAAACCCCGTGAGCAAAAAGTCCTTAGGGAAAATATCGAGTCCGTTAGACAAGCTGTTAAAATCAAAATAAACGGCACTGTGTCGTTTTCTATCTGAAAATGGAAGGATAGACGACATTGTTCTGTCGTATTTATAGTAGTTAGGCGCAAGCAAAGTTTCTTTTCATAGGGCGTTTTGCGGCACCTCTGATCGAGCGGATTCGAATAACATTGCTTATACTCGCATGACATACAAGGCGTATCCATTCTGGATGGTATCATCTCATGTTTTCATTCTTGGTGCTGGCGCAAGCAGAGCCGCATTCCCGAATGGAGACAAGTTCGGCAGAAAACTACCTTTGGTGACTGATTTCGTTGAAACGCTAGAACTACAACAATTGCTTGAGAGCCATGGCATTGATTATTCCAACAAAGACATTGAGGACATTTACAGTCAACTCTTTCTTGCGAACCCAGAGGATCCGGTTTTGGAAAAGTTGAATCAGCACATAGTCAGCTACTTTTCTCAGCTTCAGATTCCCAAAGAAGTCACGCTCTATGACGAACTAATTCTTTCATTGCAGAAGAAGGATGCGATTTTCTCCTTCAATTGGGATCCGCTACTCGTCCAAGCGTATTCCAGAAATATCGGTATCAAGCAACTTCCCGCCATTCATTTCCTTCATGGCAACGTTGCCATCGGCGTCTGCCTAAAGGATAGACATTCGGGCTATTTCGGAAACCGATGCTCGAAGTGCAATCAGGATTTTTCTCCTTCGAAGTTGCTTTTCCCGATAAGCAAGAAGGACTACCACGCTGATCCATTCATCCAGAGTGAATGGGATTCACTTAGCTTCTATCTTGACAATGCGTTCATTCTGACTTTGTTTGGCTACAGTGCCCCAAGGACAGATGTTGAGGCACGTACGATGATGAAGAAGGCTTGGGGGAAGAACAAGCGAAACGAATTGAACGAGATCCAACTGATTGACATCAAGGATCGCGACGTCATTGAGGATACCTGGTCTGAATTCACCTACAAGGAACACTATGGAGTCTTCGATAATATTCGAGATACCCTGTCGTTCAGATACGCAAGGCGTAGCTGCAACGCATGGGGAGATGCAATAATGCAATCCGACCCTTGGAGCGAAAACCCAATCCCCCGTTTCACCAAACTCCAAGATCTTCACGACTGGGTTAAACCACTCGTAGAAGAAGAGATTCAATTCGAAGAAAGTGGCATCCCACTCCAGAAGTTCATCGCCGCTTCTGATAGTTAGCTGACTGAAGAATTGTTGGTGCCGCACAACGCGATCAATATTGAACTTTGCCTGTGCCTAACAGCAGCAACAACGGTGCTCACTCATTTGATATGGCTGAGTTAAAGCTTGGGAAAGAAACAGTTGTGGTCGCTCCATTGTTTTTGCCGCGTGCCCAGTGGAACGAGATAAATTGGTATGTGCGCTCCGCCGCGAAAGAATGAGCCGTTTGATAGCGGCGTCGCGCACTCATTTCTGAGCGGCAAAAACAACGGCGTGCTTACGCTAAACGTTAACTGCAATGCTCGGCTCTCAAATTAGAAAGGAGAATACTTAATGCCACTAAGCGTACCAGCAATAAAGTTCATTCAGAAAAAAGTGCCGATGTATTTGGCTGCACTCCCAGTCGAGATGTTGGACTTTTGTAGCATAGACCGATGGGATCCTCGTCGAACAGGTAAGTGGAAGGGTTATCAGCGAGGTCTTGTCAAAAAGAAAATAGCTAGCCTCGCCGAGTATCTTGAACGCCCCGATGGAATTCTACCTGTTGCAGGTCTTTTGAATGTTCGACAAAAGAACACTCTTTCCTTTTCATCCGACCATTCTAGAGGACCTGCCTTAGGCACTCTCATGATACCTGATGGTACTCAATTATGGGTTGTCGATATGCAACATCGACTTGAAGGAATAAAAACAGCATATAGCAAAGGTTTTCTTAAGCAGTTTGCAGTTCCTGTCCTCATTACTGAGGGTCTCTCCGAAATCAAAGAAGCTGCACAATTCTACATAATCAATACTCGCTCAAAAAGGATGGGCGTTGATCTAACAAGACGCCTCCTAATTGAGCACGACGAAATCAAGGACATAACCGATGTTGCTGCTTGGGAACTCAAGGCAGTCAAGATTTCTATTCGCCTGAATAGACACATAAAAGGCAACCCTTGGTACAATCGAATCCGTGAGCCGGAGTCAGAGAAAATGAGAGATCAAATCGCTACTGAAAAATCCTTCGTCCCTTCTCTTAAGTGGTTACTGACCGCCCCTCGTATTGGCAACAAGTCTCCAAAGTATCTAGCAAAGTTCTTAGCTAAGTACTGGGAGGGCATTCGTGCAAACATTCCGAAGGCGTTCGAGACACCACGTTCATACTTAATTCAGAAAACACCTG
>DATLXY010000444.1:0-5908 GCA_035575335.1 Nitrososphaera sp.
GACAAGGTCAAAGTTGTGAATCACGCTCTGGTAGGTGCTGATTACTATCTCCCTGCCGGCGTCCTTGCGGTGCCCGAAATAAACGCCAATGCTGCTTTCGGGGATGCCGTAGCGCTTTAAGCGCTGGACGTTCTGTTCGACAAGTACAATGCGTGGGACGAGGAAGAGCACTCGAAACCTCTCCCTACCAGCAGCCGCGCGCCTGGCACACTCCCACGCTATCTCGGTCTTGCCGGTGCCTGTGCTGTAAACGACAGAGCCGCGGCAGCCGTTCCGGACCCATGAGTCTGCCGCATCCAGCTGGTCCCTCTTTAGGTCAAAGGGGAATCTCAGGGCTGCTATGGCAGGAGGCGCTGCTGCTGTTGATGTTGCTGTTGATGATTTAGTGTCTACTGGCTGTTGATGGTTAGGTAAGGTATTGTCCATATCTTCTGGCGTTGCTGTTGCTTGGGGAGTCTCTATAGTCACCATCATGTCCTTTTCATCACCGTTGCATTTCCGACACCCGGCCCGGCCGGCTCTACCAAGATCTCACCGTAGCAGGCCGTAGTGGCATCAAGATTTGGTGAGAATGCTGCTGTGGCCGCCCCTTGCGGCGAGAACAAGATCTCTGATACCTCGTTCCAGACCGCCCTGACGCGGTCAAAGTGCTTGCGCATAATGTGGTTGTCTAGGTGTTGCAGTGCGGCGCCCCTGTCTGGACCGAAGAAGAGGTTCCGGCAATAAGGGCACTTGACCGTGTCGCTCTGCGCTCGCTGGCGGATTTCGACGAAGGCCGGTTCCCGCCTGCGCTCTGTGCGCCTGTATATCTTTTGTTTGATTGGCCCTTTGCTGATCTGCATATGTGGTCACCGAGATGATGGCCATAATGGCGGCGACCGCATCGCCATTGTAGCCGTAGATGCAGTCGTCATCGTTGCGGTCTGATCGTTCTCTGTCTCCGCGGCCGCAGGTGGTATCACATACAGCGGGAGCTTCCCGGACGACTTGACCCTGACGGAGCCGTTGTATTTCAGCCTGCGGAGCGGGGTGCGGATGCTGTTCTCGCAATAGCCGCGCCTGCACAGGTATTCCCTGATCTGCGAGTATGTGGCCTGCCCGCCGAGTGCCTTTATCGCTTCAAAGACTTCTGTCTGTCCCATTCAGCCATTCACCTTTTTTCTTTCTTCACGCCATCGGTGGTTTCGGGACTGTCGGGTAAGTAGTAGCAGTAGTAGTAGTAGTAGTAGTGGCAATCGCAGCGGAAAAAGGCGCAGGCAAAGGATGCGATCTCGTCCAGCTTTTGCTTTGGGATCTTTTGCAAAAAGTCGTAGTCGCAGTCAAGGTGGGCGCCGACGCAGCACCAGAAGCAGTCGGGGTGCTTGATGCTGCTACTGCCGGCCGAACCGGAGCCAAAACCGGCGCAGTCGCATGCAGGGCGGTGGCTCTGGCTGTGTATCAGCAGCTGCTCCGCCAGGTCCCTGCGCGTGCTGGTGGATGGGGCATCATTATCCCAGTACGATATGGCCGTGGTAGAATCTGTACTTGTCCCGGAGCAGGCGCCCTGCTCCCTCTTGATCCCCTCCACCTTCTGTGAAAATGGAGGTTGGAGTCCAGCGACTCTGCTCGACATGTCAAGCCGTCACCTTCTGAATTATACCCAGCTCTTCAGCTCGGCGTTGAATCAACCACGTTACCTCTTCCTTCTTGTTGCGCCTGTCAATGATCCTAATCCGATCGAGTATTTCCGTGGTATCTCTGTCCAATCCGACTGTTTTCTCACGTTCACACTGACGCGGTTGTGGTAGTGTCATGAGATAATCATGATGCTATCATGAATATAAATGTATTATGACAGTGGCATGACACAATCATGGCAGTGGTCTTTACGAACGGAAAGTTTATAACATTATCATGTTTATACCATGTTATCACCATGTCAGCAGCAGCAAAGCCAAAACGACCTTCCCGCCAAACGGTTGTAATCTATGAAGACATTCACAAAAAAGCCAAGGCGAAAGCAGAACAGAAAAAGATGACGCTGCAGGATTACGTCAATGAAGTCCTTTTGATGAACATAGAAAAGGACGAATTCTTGAAGGACTACGCGCCGTCCCTGTCGTTGGATGCAATGACTGAAACATCGCTCTTTATCAAAGATGCAAGGAAAGACAGGACTGCGGAGGTTGTGATCAAGGACAGCCAGTTGGTTTGCTACCTGGACGAATCGAATGATTGTGACCACGTCCACTTTGCTCTGGCGTTGCCCGAGCTTGGCAAACTGAACATCAAACGTCCTCAGAAATCCCGCTAGCCCGCGTAGCCTTCATCTGACTATTCTATAGTCGAAAGACTACGGGGAGAAGGAAAGACAACATACATACATACATACATACATACATAGTTGTTTCAGTTGGCGGGAAAATTGCAGGAGTTTGGTTTACTTGATGCGCCAAATCCTGGTGCAAGGGAGGCTGTTTCAGCTTTGAAGTCGTCTGGCATAGAATCGGTGACGCTTACAGCTGACAATGAGAGGACTGCAAAATAGCGCGTTTGGTGGGAATCGAGCGGGTTTTTGCAAATGTGCTTCCGTCTGGGAAGCTCGATGTGGTAGCCACCATACAAAAGGAAGGAAAAAGAGTTGCAATGGTAGGCGACGCACCAATGACGCTCCAGCGCCGAGTGCAGCAGATGTCGGAAAAGCTAGGTTCTGGAACAGATGTGGCAATCGAGGCCGGCAAAGTGGTCCTGATCCAGGGCGATATCCGAGACGTAGTGGCGGCCGTAGAGATTGCTAAGAAGACCGTGTCTAAAATCAAGCAGAATCTGATCTGCGCTTTCATGTATAACATCATATTTTACTTCCGATTGGAGGTGCGGGTATCCTGTATCGTGTTCTAGCAGGCATTGCTATAGCAGCGAACTCTATCTGTGACTACAAGCTCGCCGATTCTAAAAAGGTGGTCACCGCCAAGTAAAAGAAAGCTGGTCATAACATAACATAATATTTATCTATCAATATATCATCAATTAATGATATGTCTACGCTTCAGTTGCAGAAACTGGGCCTGAAGGCAAAGCTATTCAGAGGTCTTGGGGACCCAACTAGGCTTTCCATTCTAGAGTCTTTGAGGGAAGGAGAAAAATCAACTTCCCAGATAGTTGAAGAAGTCGGTCATAGCCAGTCTAACGTATCAAATCATCTAGCTTGCCTTTTGGATTGTGGTCTTGTGAAGAACAGAAGGCAGGGAAGAAACATCTACTATCGTTTGAGCGATAGAAAAGTGTCAAAGATTTTGGAAGAAAGCGATTCAATTCTCTCTGAAGTAGCACGTAGAGTTTACGAATGCGTCAACTACGTACAAGGGCAGGAATGCAAAAATTGCAAGTGAAAAAAATAGTATGAAGAAGCTAGATGACAAGCTGCTTAGAGTACAAGAGGGTATAGAACAAACGGACTGCTGTGGCTTATGTGATGTGCCTGAGCGATTAGTAAAACATGAAAACGAGGAGCATGTGGAGGAACACGAAGAAAAGGGATTCTTCACTGCCAAAACGCTGATAGCTATCGGCCTTGTTTTGACTATACCAATAGTCATCTTTGAAGTGTTTTTCAGCGATTCATTTGTAACTGATTACGCCGCTTTAACCTTGGCGACGCCTATTCAAATTCTGTTGGGCAGACCATTCTACATTAGATTTTACAAGGCAATAAGGTACGCAAAGCCATTTACGACTGATACTCTGGTCGTATTGAGCACAAGCATAGCTTATGGCTATAGCCTTGTGTCAATAATGACTGGCACCGGTGTACTGTTCTTTGAGGCGTCCGCGTCTGTATTGACTGTATTTACAATAGGAGAATATCTCGAAGGGAGGGTTTTGCGAACCACTTCAGAGTCATTGGGGCGGTTGCTTGCGCTAAAACCCAAGACTGCAACTGTGATTAGAAACGGCAAAGAAGAAACAGTTGACGCCGATGATGTAGTTGTTGGCGATATAGTTGCGGTAAAGCCCGGCGAAAGTATAGCAACTGATGGCGTAGTGATCTATGGTCAATCTTCAGTTGACGAGTCTCTGGTAACAGGCGAATCGATACCAGTTGACAAAAAAATTGGCGATAGCGTCATAGGCGGTACGGTCAACAAAAATGGCTATCTTCGATTCAAGGCCACCAAAGTGGGGAGCGATACAGTTTTGGCACAAATCGTCAGAATTGTACAGGAAGCAAGAAGGTCAAAAGCAAAAGTGCAGAGAATAGCAGACAAGGCTGTGCGTTATTTCATACCGGTTGTTTTTGCAATTGCGATTATAGCCTCATTGTTCTGGCTCCTAATTGCTCAGCAATCTATTCCATTCGTTGTAACCGTTTTTGCCACGATTCTGGTAGTATCATGCCCATGTGCATTGGGTATAGCAACTCCTATGGTAGTATCATTAGGAATAGACAAGGCTGCCAGAGAAGGAGTCCTGATAAAAGGCGGCCAGTACCTTGAAAATTTGGCATCGGTAGATACAATAGTCTTTGACAAGACTGGCACCCTGACAAAGGGAAGACCGGAAGTAACAGACATAATTCCTTCATCAGGTTACACTGAAGCAAATGTGCTGCAGCTAGCTGCTTCAGCAGAAGCCAGATCAGAGCATCCGATAGCTCAGGCAATAGTCAACAAGGCGGCTGAGCAGAAAATCCCTCTCTTGGAGGTTTCAGAGTTTAATGCACTAACAGGCCATGGAATATCTGCACTTTACCAACAAAGAAAGATCTTTGTTGGCTGTCAAAGAATCAATAACGATATTCCATATTCCATAGCTGCAAAGATTACAGAGCTAGAATCTGAAGGAAAGACGGTAGTTACTATATTTGTAGAAAATAGGCTAGCTGGCATAATAGCAGTAGCAGACACTCTCCGGAGCAACGCGGGTCATATTGTTAACGAAATAAGATGCATGGCAAAAGAGGTGATACTGATGAGTGGTGATAACGAGAGAACTGCCAATGCGATAGCGAAAAGGGTCGGAATATCTAAGGTACTGTCTCGAGTATCGCCAGAAGCCAAGGCTGCGGAAATCAAAAAGCTTCAAAAAGAGGGCAGAAGGGTTGCCATGGTTGGAGATGGTATAAACGATGCTCCGGCGTTGACGCAGGCAGATGTTGGAATAGCAATGGGTTCTGGTACTGATGCTGCTATTTCTTCGGCTCATATAATACTGATGAAAAGCGATTTGGAGCATGTTGTGTTAGCACTCAAGATTGGGAAATATGCATTCAAAAAAATAAAACAGAATCTTGCAATATCGTTTGCTTACAATGCCATAACCATGTCAATAGCCGCGGGAGTACTCTACGGACTTACAAACTCGCTTGTTCTAACTCCTGCACTTGCAGCACTTGGTTGGATAGTTAGCGATACTTCGGTATTTGCTAACTCGCTGCTTGTTAGAAAATTCACAATGTCTAGAAAAATAGTCAATCCAGATGCATTTCTCCGGTCACACTTGGTCTGTGATATATAGCGAACCCGCCAGCTCGGAATAGCTACAGCGCAGACATCGATAGACGCCCCGGCCGTTTCTATGTATGTCATAGAATCGGATAGGTGTGTTGCAATGTGGACATCTCGCCACAGAGCTGCTCATTTCTTGCAAATGTAGACTACCCACACTTTACAGTAGTTGCGAATCAAGCATACCCAAGCATGTAATTGTCATTTAGGACAAACCATAGCAGAGATAGTTTCATCTGCACTACTACTATCACAGGGATATTCTGCTCATTGTAAGTGACCCGTGCGTTGTAAATCAGACACGCAAAAAGGTAGTAGAACAACCTGGCGATGTACTTTTTTTTGGCACCGTCCTTATCAGAAACTGGTTGCACATCCTGTAGCTTGTCTCTACTACCCAGCGCCTGTTGTACGTTTCAAAA
>DATLXY010000445.1:0-3914 GCA_035575335.1 Nitrososphaera sp.
GTCGGATTTATTCCCATATTTAATAGAAGGCTCCGCGACCTCATCAATATCCAAGTTTATCGTAGTAGTATATAATGCCGAGCCTACCTCAACATTATAAGGCATCTGTCCGGGCTGCGCACCTTTGGTTTTAGATGGTACATGCCTTGCATGGAATTGTGCTTCCAGAGATGCGCTCTCGATCGCATCCAATGCGGGTAGCATATATCCAAACTGTATACGCGACGTTCTTTTAACTGGAGGGTTAGCAGCATAAAGAAAGCCTCCTATGTCTGAAACCACATCTTTTAAGAGTACATCGACCTCAAATCTTCTTGCATCGTCAGCATCTTTGGGAGGGGATATGTCATCCACCTTTAGATACTCTTCCTCCGCGTATTTGATAAATTCCCCTCTCTGCGCTAAGGTTCCTACAGAAAGTGACATATTTTTGGCTACATCTGCTAGGATTTCTTGGTATCCATGTGCTAGGGACTCTCCGGACACTACCGGAACATATCTCGTGACATAGCCACCACTATTCTTATTCGGAATCACTATGGGTGCAGTTCTGTGCCTTGATAAGTTACCGACACTTTCTACTCCATTAAGAGATTCAAGGTTCAAAATGGCACGAAATGCTATGCTTATCAATCTCCTTCCTCTCCCTTCTTTGCATTCGAAACATATCTCAACTTTTTATTTGCAACGATTGATACCGCATACGCAGCTACCTTTCTGGCTATGGCCAGATCTTTTGTAGCCTCTTCGAGAAACTTGCGTGTATCTTCCTCTCTTGGCATTCCATAGAATTTGTAGGTTTTTTCACTCTCACCTTTGAATCTGGTCGTAAGTTGCAAAAATGGTCTTTTTTTCTCATCCTCTTTATGTTCTACTTTAACATCATTCCGCGACAATAATGCTGACATGGTGCGTTGAGCATCAAAAATTACCCTTGAAACTGTTTCGGGGCTTAGAGCATTGGCAAGTCTATCCAAGTGTGTATAAGCTTCTCCTGCAATGGCGAGCATCGCCAATGAATTAGCAACACTCTTGAATCGTTCTGTAGGATCCTGAGAAGATTCCATTATATAACCTGATTCTGAGACTTTGATATAAGGTTAGTGTCCATTTGTTATTGAGAAGCTACTTACGACGCCAAAACCTGCTGTTCTCTCCATCCCGATATTTGAGTATTCGGCAAGCTTAGCGAGCTTGTTTGTAATTGAGCTAAACTCAGAATTCTTGTCATCGTCCTCTATTTTGTAATTGCTCCATCCAACAAATCCTATCTTCATACTTTTCCCTTTCACGACGATTGTATGTAGATCATATGCTGAAACAATCACGTTCTTCTCAAGCCATTCCTTATATTTTTCGAACACATCCTTTCCAAACTTGCCAGGCATACACGCGTCCCAAACCCTCATTAGATGCGGGAAAACTACATTCGGCTCCGGAAACAGCTGGTCGAACTTGGATCCTATCTTTGACAGATGGGTAGGCGTGTCAAAAAGTAGCCTGAAGCGCTTGGCATCCTGCACTTTTGAGAAATCCTCGGTCCTGATAGTCAGCGAAGCTACTTTGAAGTGCGTATCGTATATCATCAGGCTTTCGTTGGAGGAAAAGAAGTCAAGTGCTCTTTTGGCTATCCCGTCGTCAAGGAACCTGATCTTCAAGATGCAGGGTGTAGATGGGTCAAGCTGGTAGCCGTCAGTATATTTTTTTGTAGACCTGAAGTACAGTGGCGTGACAGAGTAAGGCTTAAACACGTTGGGCTCGTGCAAGTTCTGCGAAAGTGCCGGATCGATCCTGTTGAGGATGTTCAGTGCCAAGCCCCTAGCCAAGTAACCTGTGAAGGCAGGCATCTTGACGCTCTTTTCTGCAAAGGTCTTTACTTCGAGCTCCGTAACCAAACACCTGATCATCAAATACGCTTGTATATTAGATGAATCTATTAGTGACATGAGAAATGAGTATAAAACTATATAATTTGTCTATGTAATATAGCAAGCATGTCCGAAATTGACCGTCTGAATTAGGACGATCTGGAGAATCAGGGGGGTCATCATCTGGCCCGCCACTTTTTAGCTATTTCTGTATTTCTGGAACGCTCCAGACCTATGACCCACTCCTAGAACCTCTGATAGAAGGTGGAACCTGAAGCGTACTCCTCATTTGACAGCGACTCCCACTGGTAGCCTGTACGCAGTGCGTACGGGATGCCGTCAAACACCGCCCTTTACAGTGCAATGAGGTGCCCTACCGTTTTGCGGGTTTTTGGTGTCAGCATGTCGTTCACTTCGTTCCAGATAGGATCTGGAATTTTTTATCGTGGGAAGTTGCTTTTTTCTTCTTCTGCTTCCTGTGGGCACGGGTCACATTATTTATACGTGCTAGATCTAGAGCCAAGCTGAATCCGTACCTGTCATGCAGCTGCGATTGCGATGTCAATAATTTGAGGTAGGCTCTAACTTCGATAACGAAAGTGAACAACTCCGTGAGCCCCGGTATCCGACCTACTTTTGCAGACTATTCATTCACGGCCTTTTCTTTCAAATCATCTTGACTAAAGTGCCTCTTCACGTATAATGTCAGTGCAACGTACTGGATTATCAATGACGATAGCACTACTCCAAAAGTAATTGTCTCCAGCATTGATTTGAACTCGCTATTAGGCAAGGACGCAACCAGTGCAACTGACACTGCTCCCCGCATCCCGCCTAAAACAACGACATGCTTCCACGATAGAGGTATCTTGTCTTTAATGAATCTGTTTGTGGTTGCCAATATCGGATAGGCTGATGCAGCCCTGGCCAACAGTACGGCTGCAAATGCAAGACCGATGAGCGGAAGATTCCACAGAATTTTTGTCAAATCCATCGTGACGCCAAGATAGAGAAATGCGGCCGAGTTTGCAAAGAATGCCGCCATTTCCCAGAAGCTAAAAGCGGACTCCCTGACTCTGTGGCTGATAACTGTTTCCCTCCTTATCGTCACGTTTCCAAAATACAGTCCAGCAAGCGCAACGGCTACGAGGCCTGAAACACCAATAGTATTGGCTACGACCATTGAACCAAATACTGTTGCCACGGTAAGGGCCGTTTCCGAAAAGGGTTCATCCATCAACGCATGAAGCCGGTGGGTGGCAGCTGCCATCGCCAGGCCAATTCCGGCTCCTCCAAAAAACACTATAGCAAAATGCTCTGCTTCTCCAATAAGGTTGAAATCGATGACCCCGACAGCCACAGCACTTCCACTTCCCACAATGTCAGAGCCGGACGCTAGTGCGACTGCAACAATAGACGAAAATGCAATAATGCCGGTAGCATCATTGAAACTTGATTCAGACTCCATCAATGTAGAAAGCAATTTTGGCACCTTGACTTTCTTGAATATCTCTATCACCATAGCAGCATCCGTTGGCGCTATAAGTGCAGCAAAAGCAAACGAAACCAGGAATGGCAAACCTGCAACATAGAAGAGCAAGAACCCGCCGACCAGTGTTGCGACAACTACACCCAAAGTAGCTAATAGTAAGGCTGGTAGCCTCACTTTCTTGAACTCGTTGTAGTCTATCTTCATCATTGCTTCGAAAATCAATGGTGGAATAAGGAAATCGATAATGAGTCTCGGATCTATCGCAAAGTCGGTTCCAATAATATCAAAGCTTGGGGATAAGCTAAGCGCAGAGATTATGATGCCAATCGCAACAAGCATCATCGTATATGGGATCTTAGTTTTTGACGAAAAGAACGCGGCTACAAATATGGTGCCCAGGAATATAGGGATCAGGTATTCAGAGGCGGGTATTATTCCCACGTTGTCTGCAGCAGTTGCTGCTGCGGCGGCTATGGCAGCGAGGATGTAAGCCACTAACAAGAATGCCAGGATCCCAACATTGGTGGACCTTATAATAATATTGGCACAAATAA
>DATLXY010000446.1:0-4478 GCA_035575335.1 Nitrososphaera sp.
GATTCAGCAGTATATACGCTCAGGCACTCTGATGGGACGACAAATAGCCAATACGATCTGATGTATCTATTTGTCGATTACGACTCTGCAGGACCGACGTCGAGAATCAAGATAAAACCAGTGTGGGACATAAATTCGGGCACAGGACAAGGAACCTCGGGGCCAACAGTCACAGCTTTGACCCTAAGTGGCCGAGTACATGATGTCGGAGCAACGCTCGCAAACATTGACGGTCAATCAGATAGTTATGACATGGTGCTGACAATGACAAGGGAGATAAGCGGCACTCCCTATGTGCACTGGATAACGCTGTTTGACGTCAGAAAGACCGTCTCAAACAACGGAATTACGATATCAAGCACTTCCCCTCTTTACTTCTATCAGAATAGCCAAGGAGACAAAGGTACTGATGTCACCATTTTTGACTACGACAGTGACGGAAACCAAGACATAGGAATCATTGACAGCTACCACAACGTCTACACCACGCCATGGCTCTACTTCGGCAGAATATACACAAACGGAACAGTAATCTCGCTGACAACTGCCGGCGGAAGCGGAAGTACAGTACTGCAATTCGTCTACACTGATTCAGACATAGGATTCACTTTGATGTCTGACACTAGTAAGAGACTCTTTAGCATCAGTTATGCAGACACAAAATGGATCAGGCAGCATATCGTCTACATAAATGGAACAGGAGCGATGCAATTTGCACTCGATGAGAAATATGCGCCACTACATGTCAGAGGTCAGTTCGCGCCTTTAGGATTAGGGCAAGGCGATGCCGTAGACTTCAGTCCAGACACAGACAATCTTAGAGACAACTTTAATGTATATTACCACAACAGCAACGCATACTACACAATCGAATGGGACAACAGGGTCAACTCTCATCCATGAAGTCCCTCCCAACCATTTCTTTTTTATTTGGCATCATACGTTATATTGATACTGATTTCTATAGGTGAATATCTGATGTTTGATCTGGCAATCATGATTATCGTATCTCTATCCGCAGCAACATCGTTCGGACCCGATCCCGTCGACGAAGTGTATTCCTACGATCATGCCTGCGCAAATAAATGCAAGTACCTTCTCGAGGTAGCCAACAAGACGTTCTCTATCGATTACAGCTTGATCGGCCAATTCGGGCAGAAACCGGAAGGGCTGCGTCTGGACAGAATAGACATCGATACAGAGAAAAAGTCGATCGCTATCAACCTGATTACAGATCAGTACGGCCGACTTGAGTTGATTCTTCCAAAGGAGCTGATACAGTCCCTCTCCTATGACAGAGGAATCAATGCTACGATAGAGGTGCCATTTACGGTGCTCATCGACGGCGTGGACGTAACGCATCAGGACGCAGCTGACGGATCGCCCACAGTATCAGAAACCAATACCAATAATCGGGATTCCCCTACTAGAACCATCTTCATTAGATTTGAGAAAGGCACAGAGCGTATCGAAATCATTGGGACACAGGTTGTTCCAGAATTCGGTTCAATTGCAGTAATGTTAATGGCTGTGGGAATAGTCGGCATTATAGTCGCTACAAGACGGCCGCGTTGAAAAGACCAAAGTCTCAAAAACAAGTGAAGGGACTTTAGCAGCCGCTCCAATGACATCCGCCTGTTTGTGTGCTCGTACGCTAAGTGGACCTGAGTCTCTCTGAACCCGTACCATAACGAACAAGGATGAGCCACCTATAACCAACAGATTGTTGCATATAGAATTACTGCCGGTCTGGCTGCATCTTGCTATGCAACAAAATCGAAAAGTAATTATTTCATATCATCTTCTTCCACTTATTTTAATAATAATTTAATGATGTATTCTGCTGCTAGATAAGGCGGCCTGGTTTGTTGCGCCCGTTGATATGAGATGGCATTATCATGTTGTCATATGCTTGGGCTAGCATGACCCTGGAACGATCCAGAACATTTTAATAAAATGAGCTAGGAGGATCCTGTCCGTGAATAGCTTTATCCCGAAAAAGGTCCTTGGTAAGTTTATGCATGTTACAAATGAGCCTATGAAAAGAGCCAGTGGCAAGTCGCTTGTGTTTTTCATGGGCTCGGGTTTTTGCCCGTTCTGTGCTGCAGAGCGGTGGGCCATAGTGGAAGCCCTTGGTAAATTTGGGAAATGGGAGGGGCTTGTCGAAACCACGAGCGCAGGGCATGATGAAAAATATCTGAATATCCCCACCGTGAGTTTTGCAAGGGCGAAATATGAAAGTGATTACATAGAGTTTGTAGGGCGAGAGACAGCGGATAGGAATTTTGAGCCGCTGCAGGAGCTCAATGAAAAGGACTATGAAATCCTAGACACCTTCAACCCCGACCAGATAATCCCGTTTCTCCTCATCGACGGTCAGTTCATGCAGGTCGGATCCGGCTACAGTCCCCAGCTCCTTGAGCATATGGATCATGCGAAGGTGAGAGCAGAACTTGCCAACCCTTATTCGCCGGTGGGCAAAGCCATCAGGGAAGAAATAGACAACATCGCGGCACTGATATGCAAGAGCATAGGTGGCAAGTCAGATATATGCAATTCAGAAAATATCAAAAACTTGGTTGAGAAAATTTAGTTAGTTAGTCATGCTCAGCCACCAGTACTTGCTCCTTTAGTGGAGTGACCCTGATAATAGTCGGGCATCCAAGCTTGCTAGAAGCGATCTTGAATGCCTCTTTTGCAAGTTTCAGGTTCGCTGCAGTCACGTGAGCTTCTATCAGAACCTGCCCTGGGACAACTCTTGCCGCAAGGCCAGTTGCCTTGCCAAACGCACGCCTCATGCCTTCCTGAAGACGGTCTGCACCCGCAGTGGCGATCATCTTGTTCTCTCTGAGTACAACATGTGGGTAGACCTTTAGCATCGAGAAGAACGACATTTCGCCAGCCGTTGCCATCCTTTTGTTTGCTGCCAGCCTAGCGGCTTCCAGTGCATTGTGCCTTATCTGGATCTTTTCGGTGGCCAGCAATTCCACCTTGTAGTCGTAATTGTTGCTGGGCTGCCCTGAAGAAAACCTTGCAATCTTGATCTGGGGCTTGCCCGCAATGTATTCACGCCTCACATATGGCATCCCCCGAGTCTCACGGTAATTAACTCCTTTCATTTCAATCCCTAGATTTGAATGCTTAAATGTGGAAGTTTGCTGTGATTTAATCGTTATGTCATCAGCTCCGGCCAATGCGTCACCTTTTTCTGGTAGCAAAGTCAGCGAGGTCGAGGCGTCGTCGCAAGTAGTGGAGGCACGCCTTGCAGCTGGAGGAAAAATAATAGTCGACGAAACGCGCTTTCAGGACGAGCTTCGTACAAAGGGCTTTGGAGAAAATGAGGGCCATTATGTGCTTAAACCGTACGAGGCACTGTATCTTATGCACACGAAGCGGCTTGTGCTCAAGAACAGGCCTGAATTAACATTCGATTCATTGTTTGAACTGCTGCTCAAGTATGACAAGAACATCATGACCAAGTTCTTGGTCTACCGCGACCTCCGGAGCAGAGGATATGTTGCAAAGGAAGGATTTGGATTTGGGAACGACTTTCGCGTCTATGAGCGAGGTGAATATGAAAAAAAACCAGCAAAATATGTGGTTTTTGGGATAAACGAGGGTACGCACATGCCCGCGAAAGACCTTGCTGGGGCAATTGACCAGATAGAAAAAATGGGAAAGGAAGCTGTTGTGGCCGTGATAGAGCGGCGAGGTGAAGTGATATACTATAAAGCGTCAAAAATGCACTTTATTGAAAACAACTGTTATCGCCAAAACAGTGAATAAGCAGAATCTCCGTAATTATATCATTGACATTCAAGGAGATCTATTGCTCCGACTGCAAAATAGTTCTAGCGAGATATTCAACGAAATACTTTACGGACGCAGATATCAACGAGCTCGTCCGACTGCACTATTCTGCCCATATCAAGGACGGGCATTCCATGGAAACGAGGATTACTGAATGACGACAATCATAATGATAATGAGTCAACTCTAACATTTTATATTCCCACGAATTATTAGCATACACACATATATGCAACGCAACCTTTGCGACAAGATTATCAAGCTTGACCACAACATACGGTTTGTTGGAATCGTCAACAGCAAGGGCGAAGTTATTGAGGGCGGTTTCCAGCAAGGAGTCCGGCCACTTCTCAACGAGACTGAGGAGCAACAGATGTATATCCAGTCACTATGGAACCTTACTACTCTGGAGTCATACAGCGGCAGGCTTGGTAAAGTGCGATATAGCATAACCGAGCACGACAAGGTCACGCTCATGACTTTTCCTCTTGGTAATGGCATACTATGTCTATCGACTACACCTAAAGCCAACACTAACAAGATCCGCGACAAAGTGATGCAGGCGATCAAGGAAAAGTCCGTGAAAAAGAAGGCAACCAGGAAGAAGAATGCAAAAGGTTAAATTGGAAGGTGAACAGCTCAGTCTTCTAAGCTTGGCAAAACGCTTT
>DATLXY010000447.1:0-3242 GCA_035575335.1 Nitrososphaera sp.
CGGGCGCCGGGACCCACGGGGGTGCGATTGTTGCTAGCGGCCAGCTGAAAGATATCATGGACAATCCGCAGTCAATCACCGGTGGCTTCCTCAGGGGAGACCAGCTCGTCTCTCACGAGCACCGGCGGCGCACGCCAACCAAGTGGCTAACAATACATGGCGCACGGGAGAACAATCTCAAGTCTATCGACGTCCGCTTCCCGCTTGGATGCATGACGGTCGTTACGGGTGTGTCCGGTTCAGGCAAGTCAACGCTTGTGAACGACATACTGTTCAAGGCTCTTGCTCAGCACTTCTACGGTGCAAAGGACAGGCCGGGCAAACACGATAGGATATCCGGGCTGCAACATATCGACAAGGTGATAGGGATCGATCAGTCTCCCATCGGCAGAACTCCGAGATCGAATGCTGCAACTTACGTGAACGCCTTTACCCCAATACGCGAGTTGTTTGCCAAGACGCCCCAGGCAAGGGAGATGGGATACAAGGCGGGGAGGTTCTCGTTCAATGTCTCCGATGGGAGGTGTGAGGCATGCGAAGGCGGAGGAGTCAAGAAAATAGAAATGCAATTCCTGCCAGATGTCTATGTCACGTGTGAGGAGTGCAAAGGCAAGCGGTACAACTCGGAGACCCTGTTGATAAAGTACAAGGGCAAGACGATCTCTGAAGTTCTTGACATGACAGTGGAGGAGGCGCTGTCATTATTTTCTAACATACCTGCAATTACAAAGAAACTGCAGACACTCTACGACGTGGGGTTGGCTTACCTCAAGCTAGGCCAGCCTGCGACCACGCTGTCAGGAGGCGAGGCCCAGAGGATCAAGCTTGCTTCAGAGCTGTCAAGGCGCGATACTGGAAAGACGGTTTACATCCTTGATGAACCTACCACGGGACTGCATTTTGCAGATGTTAGCAAGCTGCTGAGCGTTCTGAAGAGACTGGTTGACCTAGGCAACACCGTTATCGTAATTGAACACAATCTCGATGTTATTGCTTCGGCCGACTGGATTGTGGACCTTGGGCCGGAAGGAGGGGAAGCAGGTGGCTACGTCGTAGCGGAAGGAACCCCTGAGCAAGTGGCCGAAAACGAGAACAGCTATACAGGCAAGTACTTGAAGCCAAAGCTTACAATATACCAGAAGATATTACAGAGGACAGGGGAGTGACAGGGACGGCCGCCACAATCCTCAAAGAGAAGCTGGTGCCCGAGGAGCCGGGCGTCTACCTGATGAAGGACAAGAACGGTAAGATAATCTACATCGGGAAGGCAAAGAACCTGAGAAGGCGTATCGTCTCCTATTTCTCCACTAGACGAGGCCAGGATTTTGGATGGAAGACGTCCAAGCTCATCGCCAATATAGCCGACATTGACTTTATCGTTACAGACAACGAAATAGAGGCGTTCCTGCTGGAATCGAACCTCATCAAGCGCTACAGGCCGTTGTTCAATATCGAGCTGAAGGATCAGCAGAGGTATACTTACTTGAAGATTACCGATGAGCCGTTCCCTCGGCTGCTCGTTGCCCGGCGCAACAGGAACGGGGAGTTCCAGGGTCCGAGGGGGACAATATATGGCCCGTTTGTCCGCGGTAGCAGCAAGTTCTTGACGGTTGGGCTTCTGCGCAAGCTGTTCAAGATAAGAGTATGCAACAGGATGCCCAAGACGCCCTGTCTTCAGTACTTTATCAAGAACTGCGACGCGCCGTGCATTGCAAACGTAACCCGTGAGCAATACATGGCAGGAGTCTCCTCTTTGCAGGAGATACTCGAGGGCAAAAGCAGCATCGAAAAGTTTGCCGTGGAGCTGCAGGATGAAATGAAGCAGGCTTCGGACGTGGGAGACTATGAGCGGGCAAAGGAGATACGCGATACTCTTTACAGATTGAACAACCTGCGCGTCAAGCAAAAGATGGAGAAGGCAGTCAACCGGAACCCTGACGAAGAATATGTGGGGATAATGAAAGATGAAAGAAAGGGAACGGCCCATGTCATGACACTTCGAAGGACGCGAGGGGTCATCAATGACAGGAAAAAGTTTGAGTTTGACCTTGTAGGGGATAACTCGCTTTCATCTTTTTTGCTGCAGTACTACTCATCGATGCCAGCGGTGCCAAGATTCATCTATGTTAATGAGGATGTGGCGGACAAGCAGTTACTGGAGGCGTCGCTTGAAAAGATCACAGAACACAAGGTGAGCATCTTTAACGTCAAGAACGTGCTGTCCAAGGACAAGAGAGAGTTGATGGAACTGATTTTAAGGAACCTTTCGATGTACATCGAAAGGGGCTACGACCCAGCGGTCGTCGAGCTGAAAAAGTCCCTAAGACTGGATTTTATTCCGGAAGTAATAGACTGCTTTGATGTTTCAAACCTAGGAGCGTCTATTGCTGTCGGCTCTTGTGTGAGGTTTGTTAATAACAAGCCGGACAAGTCGTCGTACAGGAAGTTCAGGATCAAGACTGTCGTGGGACAGAACGATTTTGCGATGATGGGCGAGCTTGTAAGAAGAACATATTCTTCAGGCAACCGGCAGCCGCTGCCCGACTTGATAGTAATAGATGGAGGAAAGGGTCAGCTATCCGCAGCCATGACTTCGCTGCGAACTCTTGGAATACATGGCGTGTACTTCATCGGACTTGCAAAGGAAAATGAAGAAATCTACCTTCAGGGATCAAGGGAGCCTGTCGTGCTTCCAAAGAATAACGCAGGTCTCAAGATGCTACAGCATGTGCGTGACGAGGCCCACAGGTTTGGGCTCGCATATAACGTCAAGCTGAGAAGGCTGCGTTGATTTCAAATTTCTATTTGAAATCCATTATTCGACCTTTACGCTTTCGCGGTACCTTCCCTTCTTTATTTCCTGCTCAGTCAACTCGATGTACTTTGCAAGTGCCGTATCGGCCGACTGGATCGTTATCTGTGCCAAGCGGGCAAGCGAAACAGTGGTCAAAAGAGCCATTTCAAGTGCAGCTGTCCCAAGGGCGAAGGGGACACTCAGAATCCGTGCAGGTGCAAAGGGATTGTTCTCACTCATGGAGTACAATATTGTCACGCGAGGTCTTAAACTTGACTGGAGGATATGATAGTCCTTTAGCTGGCAGGTCTCCTTTCCCGAAATTATTAACGCAGCCCACTAATCCTGTAGTCAAACTGACTGACAGGAAGATAAGATGGATTATTATCATGGAGAAGGAGAAAGGCGTGCTCGGTACCAGCGACGTAGCGCGGCTCCAGAATGTCAG